>NZ_QUES01000023.1:0-1981 GCF_003478085.1 Eisenbergiella sp. OF01-20
TTTTCAAATTAAGTTCCACCCCGACATGGAAGTTAATCAGCGAAACTGGAAATTACCCTGACAAGGCTCATCCATGGAACTTACTTTGATAAAAAATTATCCATTTCTCCTATTTGTTGACCCGCCCCTTTCTATCCTTCATAATGGATGACAGCTGTATTCCGGTGAGAAAGAGGCACCTTATGAAAAAAGGACTACATTTAACCTTCGATGACAGATGTTCCATTGCCAACGGTTTAAATAACCGCTATTCTTTTAAAGCCATTGCTGATACTCTTGGAAAGGACTGCACCACAATCTCCAAAGAAGTTAAAAAACATATCACCATTTCCCAGTCCGGATGCTCCGGAAGGGTTTATAACAACTGCTTCCTACGCTCCCACTGCTTCGAAGGTGAACGATGTGAGGAATGTACCTATCACAGAATGAAGTATCGTTGTCGTTCCTGTAATAAATGTAATTTCAATTGTGATAAGTACCAGCCCGAAGTATGCCTTCGTTTAAGCAGGCCTCCTTATGTATGTAATGGCTGCCCAAGGAAGCATAACCTCTGCACGTTAGAAAAACATTTGTATCTTCCCAAAGAAGCCCACAAAGAGTACGAACTGTCCCTGCGCGAATCCCGTTCAGGCATTGGGCTTTCCGAAGCGGAAGTCAAACAGCTGGATAATCTCTTTTCTCCTCTTTTGAAAAAATGCCAGTCCATCCATCACATCTATGTCAATCATGCCGATTCTGTCATGGTCAGCGAAAGTACCATTTACCGTCTGGTGGACTATCAGCTGTTTGAGGCCAGAAACATTGATCTTCCTCGTAAAGTGCGTTATGCTCCGCGAAAGAAAAAGAAAATTTTTAAAGTGGACAAAACCTGCCGTCTCAACCGTACCTACAAGGATTATCTGAATTTCTGTAAAGAAAACCCGGATGTCCCGGTCACCCAGATTGATTCCGTTGAGGGAAAAAAGGGCGGCAAAGTTCTGCTTACCATCCACTTTGTCAAAGCGGAATGCATGCTCGCTTTCTTAAGGGATGCAAATGACTCCCAATCCGTAATCCATATCTTCAACCGTCTCTATCTTGAATTAAGCCCGGATGTATACTGCGGCCTGTTCCCATTGCTGTTAGGGGACAATGGCAGCGAATTTTCAAATCCAGCGGCCCTGGAACTGGATGGTCAGGGAAACCAGCGTTCCCATGTATTCTATTGTGACCCTTCCTCCCCTGAGCAAAAAGGTTCCTGCGAGCGCAATCATGAGTTCCTCCGCATGTTTATCCCAAAAGGCACCTCCCTTGATACTTTTACCCAAAGTGACATCAGTCTTATGGTTGACCATATCAATTCTTATGGCCGGCCAGGCCTTGGAAATAAATCACCTTATGAAATGATGGCTTTCCTATATGGGGAGGGGCTTCTTAAGCTGCTCGGCTGCCACCAGGTCTGCCGGGATGATGTTACCCTAAGCCCCGCCATTTTTAAGAAAGGTGGTGAGACGGATGCATGATTATCGAAACCAAAGAGAGCCCGCAGACCATCAGGTGGACCTGGAAACTATGCGTGAAATGGAAGAAGTGGTCCCCATGAACCTGTATGAAAGAAAAAGCCTCCATAGCTGGGTGTATCATGGAAATGACCCTGAAAAAAATCCCTGGGGATACTGCGATAGAGACGGCTGGATGTTGGATTATATTCACGCATACAGACGTCACCATGGATATGAATATAAGATAATTTACAAAATAACAGAGGAATAAGCACCACCTTATTCCCCCACTTAATGCACCGGAAACAGCCTTATACCCACACAGTGTAGGGTGGATTTTACTTTGCGAAAAAATCCAATGTGAAACCGACTCAAGCGGTAGCATACCCTTTTTTAGCTGTTTTTAACGGTTCTATCTTAATTTTACACTCATTGAGGGAAAAAAGCATCCACTTTTTGAAGTTTTCTTTACGCAAAGTGGATGTTAATTTCAGAATGTG
>NZ_QUES01000023.1:1991-99176 GCF_003478085.1 Eisenbergiella sp. OF01-20
ACGCAAAGTGGATGTTAATTTCAGAATGTGGATGTTAGTTTAAATATTGACCCTTTATTTCCCACAAAGAAAGACGCGCCTTCCGGGCTATCCTTACTTGCAGCAATGCTTGGAACTGAATATGCGGCAGGGCGGGGATTACCGGCCTGCATTATCTGCATGCCGGTTCGGTTTATAGGTTACCTCATAAAACATAAAAAACCCTTACAAATACCACAAAATAGTATTCGTAAGGGTTCATGCCCAGAACCGGAATCGAACCAGTGACACGAGGATTTTCAGTCCTCTGCTCTACCAACTGAGCAGTGACCTCTCGTGAAGCCCGATAAACACTGGACAACATACTTGTATTCGTAGGATTATATCCTGTTTCATTCGTAGGATTAATCATCGGAATAAGTTATATCTTACCATGTGAAATGCTAAAAGTCCCCTAAATTTGTATCTTCTATGTAAACTCAAATTCCTCTCGTATACATCAGCGAAAAGCAACTGTAATCTTCATTTGGCTCTGGTATAGACGCTATCTTATCTTTGACTTGTGCTATCCGCATTTCTATAAATTGATATGCCTGACCCATGTTGCTGAACTCTGTAGATATGGATGTCATTAGGTCTATATCATTGGCAACTGCTTCTAATACATCCAGTACAGTAAGCAATAATTGTTTTTGCATATCTTCTTTAATATATGCGTTCTCCGGCAATAGGTTGTTCTCCGTGAGGAACTGGATATATTGCTCGTCTGTGAAATACTGCTGATTGGATAACTCCATTTTTAATCTGTCTAATGTTTGCATTGTTGAACTCCTTTCGTTTTACGCTTCTCCTTCAATTGGAGGGCAACCGCTTTGCCATATAAATGAGTGTCCAAAATTGGACAGTGAGATAGGTGTGATTTTTCACTTATCTGTGCATTAAAAAAGGACTGTCCGTTGTGGACAATCCTTTCTTTGCTTGTTGATTTAATCATAGTCATATATTTCTGCTCTATAATATTCCATATTAGAATCTTTTTCTATAAAGCAATCGAATTTCGCAGATTCGTTCGGTTTTATACCCTCATCACCACAAGCGTAGGTTGTTTCAGTATCAAGCACTTTATAATTTTCATCCAATAAAGAAACTTTTACTTTAACAAAATATACTGTACTATATGTATTATTAGTAACTGTTCCATATATTTTATAGTTCTTTCCAGATGTAGTAATATCACACTCTTCTACGATAAGAGATGTTTTCCTTCTTTCTTCACGCATTTCTTCATTAGAAGAATAAGCAACACCTTTTACCAACTTATCTGCTGATTCTTCATTTGTATCTGCAACAAAATATTCACTCTTTATGTATGTTTTATATTGTTCCCATGATTCATAAGATGTCTTTGATTTTACATAAGATTCTACTGCGTCAGATACCCTAGTATCTACTTTATAATCCATGTCTACAAATGACATATACATACTTATATCATCTAAATCATCTGTTACATTTTCTATTGTGCCATCGCTTTCAAAACTACCATATACATAATCTACACTTGTTAATGTACTATCTACGCTAGACACACAAGTTTTAATTCTATCAACATATCCTTTAGAATCCTCGATCGCTTCTGCTATTTTATTCTCTTTATCTATGTACATTCCAAACAAAATTACAAGAGCTAATACTGCACAAGCAGCAACTCCCCATCCAAGTTTTTTCATAGGAGTACCAAAATACTTATTTATATTCTCTTTGTGTTGTTTTTCTTTGTCCTCTTGTAATCTCTTGCGTTTTTCTTCATCTGCAATTCTTTGTTTTTCACGTTCTTCTTCAAGACGCTTCTCTTCTTCCTCTTGCTTTACCTTATCATAGTATGCTTTTATTGCATAACCACAATCAGGACACATATCTGCACTATCAGAAACTTTTTCTCTACTGCATTCGGGACATTTAACAAGTGCCATTATGTTTCACCACCCTTTTTGATATTCTTATATCCTACAAAAACAAGACCGATTCCTACAACACAACAAATGATAGCAGCACCTCTAAATTTCCAAATTTTCTTCATATCATCTTCCATCATATCTTCATAGGTAGACGCTATACTTTTATAACAGCCCGAAAACATTCCGCCATATTTGGCTTCCTCCTACAATCATCATAACCTCTTTGCAATCTTCATAATGTTCTATATAGAATTTATAATCTTCATGTGAAATTCTAGTGATTGCAACAATGAAACAGATACAACCTATAATACACATCACTGTGCCTATAAGTTTCTTCTTCTATTTTAATGGGTCTATTGGTTCTTTTGCCACTTCAGGAACCTTCGATTCTGTTGGTTTTTTATCGGAAAAGCACAACAAGGACATACTGATACTTCACTATCAATTTCTGCATTACATTCTGGACATTTGATTAAAGCCATACCAACCACGCTCCTCTATAAGAATATATCTACATTATATCTTATATCTCGGGTCTTTTCCACAAAATATCACCGCATAACACACAATGCTACTTTATCATGCTTTATCCTATTTTTCAATATTTAGTATGAGTTGGTGATATATTATTTACGAGGTAGGTGATTGAATGAAACCATTAAAAAACAAGGTAAGTATTACATTGGATTGCATATAGTATCTTCATAGCAACTTCACTGATATTCGCAATATTTGTACTACTCCCTAACACAGACGGAATACATGATATATCCTTCAACATCTGTTTCAGATTATCTAAATACAATTTCACAGTATTGTAATCCATAGAAGTGCTAACCACCTTGAAATCTCCATTATCAAGGTTCAGCACATACCCTGTTGCATCTGCCGGTATACTGGATTCTATTCTTTGACCAATCGCCACAGGCATAGGATTAAGTGTATTTGCATAGATTGCATCTCCTAATTTACTGATTATATCCTCCAACTCATCCATAATCGGCTTAATATCCGTAAGCAAACTGACACCATAATTATAATCTTCATCACTGAAATTATGATAATGAACAAATATTTTCTGCAAGCGGAACATATCACCTCCGGCAAGAATCCACTGCTTTGCAAATGTATGTCTAAACAGGTGGCATGAGGTTTTATTGACACTTCTTTTGATATTGTATCTGCGTACCAACTGTTAATAGGTTCTCTCGATTGCTTTATCCCCATACTCATTGCAAAATAAATAATCTTCCGGCTCACCGCCCCTAATAAGCAAATATTCTTGCAGCACATCAGCAAGGGTATTGGAAAGCGGTATAATCTACTGTTTACGGTTCTTTATCTTACATAGGGTAATTGTCCCATCCTCAAAGTTTAAATTTCCTATATGGACGTTTAACGGTGTTGAAATACGGTTTCCAGTCCCCAGCAGATAGTTTTCAAATACCCAAGTTTTATATGCACTAAAGGAACAGTTGTCAACATCTGGCTTATGTAATAAGTTACACTCTATACAGTAATAAAGAAAAGCCATCTTCCTGCGTAAGTAACTGTTAATGGTAATATCATTGGCTTCCGTGTTCTCCCTAAGCCACAGGATATAAATCATCTACAGTATCAGACGTAATCTGTTCAATGGTTTCTTCCCCTGACAAAAACTCATAGAAATGCACTATCTTTTTTCGGTAACTCTCAATGGATAATTCGGTCAGATTTTTGACCTTACATTTACGAATAAATAACTTAAATGCTTCTTCGATTGTAGGCGTTGTTGACTTAGACATGGTAATTTTCTGCATATAGGACTATCTCACTTTCTGTGTAATAATCCTACGAAATTAAAAAACCTCTAAACACTGCGAATACAGTATTTAAAGGAAAAATGCCCAGAACCGGAATCGAACCAGTGACACGAGGATTTTCAGTCCTCTGCTCTACCAACTGAGCTATCTGGGCCTGCTGCAATAAATGATTACTGTAATCTGCAACATTGCTTATTTTACCGATTTTCTTTTTATCTGTCAAGATGCATTTTCATTTTCCGACAGCAATTTTATTATTAAATAACAGCTCAGAGGGCCGTCTGGACTATTACATTTTTACGCCTTAATAAACTGCATACTTTCTTCCAGAATATCCTCAATTCTCCCGCATTCAACTGCAGAACAGGGAAGAATTTCTTCCGGATCCTTCTCATGGATCCCAATATTTTTCACAAAGCAGGAAACGTCGATCCATTTCCCCATCTTATAGCCGGTTTCGCGGGAAATCCCCTCCAGACGGAATCCCATTGCCTGATGAAGCGCTTCGCTTTTTTCATTGGGGCTGGTCACCAGCGCATAGGCATTTTTCACGTTCTGGCATTTCAGAATCTCCATCAGCGCATGGTAAAGCGCCCTGCCCATTCCCAGTCCGGTATACTCTTCATGCACATAAACGGACAGCTCCGCATTCCACTGGTACGCGGCCCTTTCCTTGTAACGGTGGGCATAGGCATAGGCCAGGATTTTCCCACCGGCTTCACAAACCAGGTAAGGGTAGGAACCCATAATGCCGGTCATACGGCTTCGGAATTCCTCCAAAGACGGCACCTCATATTCAAAAGTAATTACCGTCTTTTTAATGTAAGGCTCATATATCCCCAGGATTTGGGAGGCATCCTCCGGGGCAGCCATCCGTATTTTTATCTTTTCCATTTTAGTCCATTCCTTTCTCCTATGCTGTTTTTTTATGCGAGTACCCGGACGGGCTGGAGGAGGAAGCCCACTATTTTCCATGCCGCCCGTTTTAGAAACGGCACCGGCGCCACAGTTATATGATCGGGGACAATATAGTCCGTTTCATCCACTACCGTACGGCAGTCCTTTTCGATGTCATCCATGTAATGAATCAGCTGCTCCGTAAGTGCCTCACTCTGGATCACCAGCATGAGTTCGGTATCCATATAGGTACTGCGCAGGTCAAAATTATAAGAACCAACGGCACACAGGTCGTTATCAATGACCAGTGATTTTCCATGGGTGGAAATCCCGCCGTCGTATTCATACAGCCGGATTCCTGTAGCCACCACATCCTTTTTATGATATTGATAATCACTGGAAGCCACGAAATTATCCCCGTTTTCCACGGAATTAATGACCATTTTCACATCCGGGACCGTGTCTGCAATCTCCGTAAGCGTTTCGTTCATATAGTCGTTGGTTACCACATACGGCGTATGGATAACCACCCGCTCTTGGGCCTGCTTCATCAGTTCGGTCAGCGTATAGAAAACAGCCGGTTCTTTCCCATAGATGCCCGTCGGACCGGATACCAGACGGATGCGGTTTGTAGGGCAGGTGTTGTTGCTGTAATCGTAGGTGCCGTCAAATAACCCTACCTGCTTTTCCTTAAGTTCTTCATAACGGCTCGCAAGCATATCTATCTGTTCCCTCACCCGCTTCTTCTTCTGCAGGCTCTCATCGTCATGGAACAGGCGGCATACATCTAGATTCCAGACCTGATGGAAATAAGCCTCCACCTGGAATAAGGAGCTTTCTTTGCTGTCTGCCCCGCCTTGTGCGGTGTTATAAATGAGAACCTCTCTGTCCAGGCTCTTATTTTTAGAATCGTAATCCCCCAGGAAGTAATCAAAGGTATTTCTGCCTCCCAGTATATAGGCATTGTCATCCACGATCACATATTTATCATGCATCCTTCCCTGGCTTTTCCAGGGCATAAGCAGATTGATGGGGTTATAGATCTTAATCTGGATATTAGGATGGGATGCTGCCGCATAAAAAAGAGGATCCGGCTCCATCCGTATCAGCCCGCTGAAGCCGTCCACCAGAATTTGTACCTTTACACCTTCTTCCGCCTTATGCCACAGCACAGCGAGTAAATCCTTCGTACTTTCCCCATTTCTCATATCAAAGGTGCTGAGTATGATACGGGATTTGGCTCCATCCATTAACCGGATGCGATGCTCCAGGGCGCTCTCACTGGTTTCCAGCAGCATGGCCCGATCCGGTCCGGTTCCGCTGCTCCTGAAATCTTCTGCACGGAAATTCTCTTCCGCCTGTCTGCTCACATCCTTATATTTCATAAAAGGGACCATTGCCCCTGCCACCAGATATACGACAATACTCACCACGATTATCAGTACCATCTGTTTTGCTTTTATTCTCACTGGTTATACTCCTGTATCCGCTGTATATAGTAGAATATTATAACGCACTTTGCCTTAATTGCAACCCGCAAAAAGGGCCGGATCCCTTCCCGGATCCGGCCTGTCCATTGTTCCTATCCCTGTTCTATTCGGTTTCGGATTTCCTGCATCCGTTCATCCATGCTGCTGATGATCCTGGCGCATTCCTCCAGTTCCCGGGCGATGTCGTCCGGATTATCGATATCCTTTTTGTATTTCAGCTTATGCTCCAGGCTGGCCCAGAAATCCATGGCGATGGTACGGAACTGTACCTCCACCCGCATGTATCTCTTACAGTTGGAAAGGAAGATAGGTACTTCCACTATCAAATGAAGGCTCCGGTATCCGTTAGGCTTTGGTTCCGCAATATAATCCTTCTTCTCAAGCAGCCGGATATCATCCTGCTTCACAAGCATAGCGGCCAGTGCATAGATATCGTCGGGAAAGGAGCAGATCACGCGGACTCCCGCGATATCATTCAGATTCTTTTCTATATTTTCCACAGAAAGGGGAATCCCTTTCCTGCGCATCTTATCAATGATGCTCATGGGCTTTTTTAACCGCGATTTAATGGTTTCAAAGGGGTTCCTGTTATAGGTAATGGAAAATTCCTCATCCAATACCCGAAGCTTGGTTTCCACCTCCATCATGGCGCAGCGGTATCTGCTCATAAGTGCAATAAAGGGTATGGCATTCTCCAGGATTTCCTCCGGACGTTCCCCTTCCAGAATCCTGGAAAACGCATCCCCTGTAAGCCCGTCAAATAATATATTTTCTTTGGTTGTCCGTTCTTCCATAATCCTATTCTTTCCTTTTCTTACCGGGATTTATACATTCTATACGGCCCGTCCGCCGTTCTCCCCTATCATAACACAAAAGAGGCGGCGGTGAAAAGAAAAAGCAGCGGCCGGCACATATTTTTCACCTTAATTGGCGAACCGGAAAACCAGCTTGGGCATACCCTCTATTCTTTTTTCCATATTACTATAACGGCCTCCGGTATACTCTCCTATCGTTTTTGTCCAGAAGTGCATCGCTTTTTCATTTTTGTTATCCGACTGGGTAAAAAGCATCCACCGGCCGTGATGCCGATCCAGGACTGCCTTGACCGCATGGGCGGCAATCCCTCTGTTTCGGTAAGGTCTCAGGATAAAGGTTTCATAAATATGGAAGTCCGTTTCCTCCGGTACAAACCTTCCGCTTCCTATCAGACAGAAACCTGCGGGCAGGCCATCAGCCATGATAATATATGGAAATAATTCCTCCGGGTATTCAAACCAGGCCTGCTGGACATCGTACTGTTCCTGCAATGTACGTATATTCCCTTCTTCAAAGATACCATATTTATTTGGCAGGGTTCCATGTATGCCTGCCAGATCATGCAAATATAAGGGATACATATTTTTTATAATAAATCCATTTTCCTCTGTTGCTAAAATAATTTCCGTTCTCATCCCATCCTTTTCTTTCTGTTCAGCCAGAATTACAGCCATTTTATAGTATATCCCAGCACGGGCGGCCCGCATTGATGCTCTTCGTAAAAGCGGAACGGATTTCGTCCATGTTTTCCTCGTTCTCCTCCATGATCCCGCAGCCATCCCCCGCATAAGCAAAGGCATAGCGTATGGTGTCGTCATGGCCGGCGTTCACTTGGGTGAGGACAAAGGAGGAGGGGCATTGCTCCGGGTGCCAGAGAATACCGAAGGACATACCGGAGGCCGCCAAGTATTCTTTATAGGCTAACCGTTTCAGATATTTCCTGCTCAAACACTTTCAGTATATCCCTGCAATAGCTGCCTGCTTTTTTGATTGCGTCGCTGACGGGCTTCATTCTTGCACTATCCCGGATTGCTTCAGGCGGCAGACTGAAACCACCCTCCATTCCTATGAGTTCCATGAACCCTTTTCCGCACTGCTTCTCATATATGGGAAGGAGCTGTTCAATGAAAGTGAGTTCGGTGTTGAACTCATAGGCCTTTTTCAGAAAATCCACGGCGCAAAGGTTGGTTCCCAGCATACAGAGATAGGTCCCGTGCATGTTCCAGCAGGTAAAGGACGGATCGCCGTGGGTATGGAACAGCTTGCTCTCCGCCGGGTATTTTTGATACCGGCCGTCCTCAAGGCTTTCCGCCCAGTCTATGAAAGCCTTTTCACCAAAGGAATAGTCCTCCGTTTCCTGTATCGTCATGAGAGCGGGAACAGCCAAAACGGCGTCTTTATATGCAACGGCCAAGGCTGGCTGTTCTTTTTTATCTCCAACAAAAATCAAATTACTGTAACTGTAGGCGGCGGGAGTGGTTTCTTCTCCCATAATGGAATAAAACCTTTCGGCATCATAGCCGCAGATGACGGCAAAGGAGCGGAAGGTATTCTCCACCCGTGCAATGACAGGAATGTTCCTATCGATGGATTCCCGAATCCGTTTTCCAAGCATTTCCCGGTTGCCTTCGGTTATTTTATCGTATGCATAGCCATAGCCGCAGGCGTCAAAGGCTTTTTTGAGGGCAGTATCCGTCATGATATCCGAATAGCACAGCACCATTTGTTCGGGATTTTTGCCGTACACCTGTAAAAAACTGTCGCCGGTGACGCCGGAAAAGAACCAGTAATCATAATCCGGGCTTTCGCCCAGGCACTCCATCAAATATGCCATACAGCCGTTCAGCCAGTAATTCTGCCCCGCCATATTGCTGATCATTGGATGGGCGGGAAGATTGGGTATCATTTTTTTCGGCACAGGATCGCCTCCTCCTCCTTTGCAAACTGCCGTCAGCTCCGCCAAAACAGCCCGATCGTTATCAAACACAATTCGGAACAGCCTCTTGATTTCATTGCGCGTTTCGGGGTTCAGCAAGCGTTTGGCCGCCTCCGGCGTTATCCAGTATCCAGTTTCCGGCCCAACACCCAGCAGTCTCCATATCTTCCAGCAAACTCCGTGGGTTTCATCGTTGTGATCGGCAATATATTTTTTGAAGAAAAGATCAGACAGCCTGCTTTTTAATGCCTGTTCCTCCGTCAGGCAGCTTATCATATTATCCATCGAGCAAAAGGCCTCTGCCGCGTGCCACCTTGCCTCAATCGGGACACCGGTGATCCCGCACATCATCATCGCGGTTTCCTCCGCGTTTTCAGGCGTTACCGCGTCCAGCTTCGCCATGATGTCATTTTCGAGCTTTGCGTGAGAGGGATGGCTGAGCGTTCTGATGATACGGTCCAGCACATCCATATAGGTAACGCTTTTTTCTTGGTGCCCGGTGATGATCACTGCGTCGATGAAGCTGTCCTGCCAGTTTTGCAAAAGAAACAATCCGTCGGAATATGCAGCGGTTTCCGAAAGTGAATTCGCATCCAATCCGCATAAGGCGCCGTCTTTATAGCCGGTAACGACCTGCCATGCGGTTTCCCCCGGAAATACCCCATGGCCGCCCAGCCGTGCAAGCACAGGATATCCCCTATCAATGGAGGCTGTGATGGCCTTATAAATTTCACTTTGATCTGCATCCCGCATAATTCTTTTCCACGTCAGCCCTGCAAAGCCCATGATATAGCCGATAAATGCATCGGGCCAGCGCCAGCCGATTTCCACGTCTTCAAAAGAATGGCAATCCACCTCGTCATCCTCCGGATAATCAAAGCCGAAGGCCGTCCCGGTCGCTGTTAACAGCGCATGATAAACCGACAGTTGATGTTTCTGCAAGGTGGTTTTATCGCCGCAGCCACCGCAGCCTATACAATATGCGGCCTTGGGCGGACACCAATAGGGCGTTTCTTCTGAATATCCGAGTATGGGGAGAAGCGCGCTTGCCAAGGCGCCGAAGAAAGAGTCGCTCTCCGCGTCGCAGGGGAATGGAACGACGCCACGGATCTGCTTTTGATTAAATGTATTCGGCCGGATTGGAATCAAAATATCGCATCCGTCATCTTCATCGCAATGCTCCATATCGTCAAATATCTCAAAGTCGCCCGGCAATTCCTCATTCACCCGGAAGCCGGACTCCGGGAGCCACTGGTTGTATGCGTATCCGCCGGGGCCGCCTACCGTACCCCTCTTTTCTTCCCGGAATTTTGCAAACAGGCTTTCTGGCAAAGCCTTCACAATAAGATCCTTTGGCACCGGAGCCTCCTCCGATACCTCAACGCCTGTGAAATAGCACCCGTCTGGCTGCCAAAAACCAACCATGCGAACCGGCGCGGACATATTGGGGATCTGATTTAGATTCTGCCGCAGCGTCTCCCGCAAATCCTCCAACGTTTTTGAAAAATCCTTGCTGAAATCAATCTGTGTTTCCAGCCCCACCAGTAAGAATTCCTTTTTCATTATTTCAGGTTTCATCGTACAGTCGCTCCTTTTTATTTTTATGAATAGGCTGGCATTTAGGGCAGTAGTAAACCACGCCTCCCAAATGCGGCTCCTTGACGATAGGCTCGCCGCAGCGGCCACAGGGTTTACCAAGGGTGTTTCGGCTGACTTTGGCAGCGTAAACTCCGGGATTTCCGAAGATATCCTTCCAGGTATCCAGTCCTCCCGCCTCGATCACCGCCGGGAATACTTTCTTGATTGCGGCGTACAGACGCTTATACCCGGCTTCACCTAAGGCCGCCATATCACTCTTGGGATTCACCTGCGCCTCCCACAGAATTTCATGCAAGATGGAGTTGTCCAAACCCGGAATACGATTGTTTGTTGCGAGGAAACATTTGACGGTTTTGGCGGGCTTTAATTTTGCCAGATCGGTGTTTTTTATCAGGTCAAGGAAAAAAGGTTCGGAAAAATCGTCCGACAATACCGACGGGGCATCCGGCGGCGGATAACCAACGGCAAGGCCCTTTTCATCTACCCGAAATAAATAGATCGCACCGCCAAGAGATCCGCACAGAGCCAGGGACGAGCCGTCGTCAAAGATGAGATACAGCTGGTGACGCTTCGGCGGCTTTTCACCCACAGCATAATAGCGTGTCGGCAGGCTGAACATCAGCGCACGGACGCCGACGTAAAGAAAATTATAAACGCCGTAGCTGCCCAAATGCACCTGTGAATCCTCAACCCGTTTGCCGGTCAGCAGCGCTTCATATTGTTCTGCCTGCCTGTGAGAAACCTCCGCCGCCACAAAAGCGTATTGCGGTTCTGTTGCGAACCACACAAAGGTGTGCGGATTTTGATTCGCAATTACTTTGACGATGGTTTTACCAACAACTGTGCTTTGCAGCTGATTTGAAATGACCTGATTCTCGGCAAGGCTCATCTTGATCTTCCCTCCTTTGATGCTTAATGTGCTATTTATCTAAACGTTCATATGCACTCGCTAAGAAGCTGATAGGATTTCCCTGTGCGTCATTACAAAAACTGGCTTCCAGAGACCGTGTTTTCGTAAAGCCCAATTTATCAAGAAGCTTTACAGAAGGCTCATTGCAATCCGCTGTTCCCGCTGTAAACTTTCCGATGCTGCACTCTTTCGTGTAATACTCTATCAAGGCGCGGCACGCTTCACAGGCATAGCCTTTGTTTTGGTAAGCTGAATGTATTGTATACCCAAGGTCGCGTATCGCTACATCATCCGTGCGGCTTGCGGCAATAAAGCCAATTACTTTCTTTTTATTGATGAGTTCCACGGCGTACCATGCATCATCGTTCATAAAATATGCTAAGATATCCTTGGGGCTGTCAATCGGCCACTGCGTATCATAGGGCGCATATTTTGACGACATCTTATCGTGAATCAAAAGGATTAAATCTTCAAGATCGTTTTCCTGAAATTGCCGTATAATGAGCCTGTCAGTCTTCAACAAAAATACCACCTCCGTTCTATTATTTCTTTTTCAGCCCGTATTCCAGCTCCAGAAGCTGCGTATAAAGCGGGACATACCCGGTGTCGAAAGCGTTGAAGTTAAAGCATTGAAAAGCGCAGCCGTCATGGGACTCGCCGTCAAGCGTCCAGTGCAGGCGGAACTTGCAGTATTCCTTTGTGGATCCCTGAAAACCGCAATACTGGCAGCAGCTTCTTGTAAACGGCTCCTTTACGGCAGCAGGCAGCTGTTCCACAAAATCGATGTATTTGTTCACGCCTTTCAGCTTCAGGATCAGCATATAATTCTTGCCCATCGCGGGAGATATGGTGTTCGTGATGCGGGCGATGCGCTTGCCCTTATACATATAATCACCGTTAAACGCAACGCCGCCGTATTTCTGCATTTCCTCAAAAAAGGCAATACTGAATTCTTTCAGCTGCGGGCCGTATTGCATGATATCGGCCTCGTCCCGCACCCAGGCCAGCATAGGCAGCTCCCTGAGGTCGGCGGTGATTTTATAGTCGAAGCGGTAAAAATGGTGGTGGAACTCCTGCGAGCTCAGCTTGACAAGCTCATTTCGTATTCCTCTGTTTTTGCAGCCTCCCCGGAACCTGTCCACCTGAGCCCAGCATTGGCAGTAGGCTTTTATGGTGTCGACCATCTCCGGGCCGTCCGGGAATTCCACAAGGAAGGATTCCGCGCCCCTCGCGATCATGCTGCCGTTAAAGTTGGAGATTGTAAAACCGAATTCACAAAGCTTTGTAAGAATCAGCCCATACCCGGTAATCGCCACCGGTGACTTGATCGCCTTGCGGAATTTCGCCGTATCTACCCGCAGGCAGTGGTTATTGACCTCTCCGTTAGCAAAAAGCGCGTTAAGCGTCTCAACAAAGCGGTAAACAGAATTGTAGCTTTCTCGCGCAAGGTCATTGTCTGTTGAGTCGATGGGAAGAAGCGCCAGGCCGTAAGCTTCCGGCTCTTTCGCCATATCGAGGTAACTTTTTTTCGCAAGTTCGCACAGCCGCGCAAAGCTCTCACGGTAATTCTCCGGCAAGATGGGGTTTAGGGGGTAATCGACCGGCACCGGCAGAATTTCTTTGGCGAATTCCTCCGCCTGACGCTGGGAATGGTATTGATATGTACCCATAATAATCTCCTTTTTCTGTATTACGTACGCATGCTCCTGGCAGAGAAGCCGCTGAATCTCCCCAAGGTCATCCGCTGAAACATCCGGAATCCGCCGCAGCCGGCCTCTCCCATCTCCTCGTATCGTCATTAGGCCGAGCGTGTCCTCTGTCCTCGTCAAACGGCGAAATCCCAACCGCCTGCTTCATCACTGCAAATCGATTTCCGCCAGTCCATTCGTCCCACTGCTTTCCGAAGCCGCCCGACAAAGCGTATGGCAGGTATTTTTTTATATTCAAAGCGTTCCCCCACCGCGCCTTTGACAGGATCCGTATCCAATTCATAATCTTAGCATTTCTGGCCGGATGGAGTACTCGTTTATTTTATCGTACCGGCATTCAAAACTCCATGTCATAAAATGCGATGTTTTGTCCGTTCTGGTTTACGCTCCTTATGTTGACTGTACTGAAAAAGTCCTGCGCACAAAGGATGCGGCACCCGCACTCCATCCATATATTGGTTATCCATACCTCCGTGATTCCCACGTTTCCGGTTTCCAAAGGGATCCTTGTCGTCATTTCATCCATAAATGCCTGCTGCTCTATGATGCCGGCCACCACATTTATGGCGCATACCACTCGTCTCCTTCCTCCCTACGGCACTTAAAAACAGAAGATACCCTGTTTGTCGTTATGTTTTCTTTTCACCACATGGCCCACCCCGTTTTCATCGTATTCTATCTTAAAGCGTTCCTTCGTTTCCTCCCTCCTGCAGTCCTCCATAGTATATGCCGCTTCCGAAGGACGGGCAAAGCTTCCGTAATTCTCCATATTTTTTCTTGCGGGCAAAAATGTGGGATCCAGCGCCCATGCCGCCCGGAAATGCTTCATCGCGGATATATGGTTGCCCCGCTTTTCCATAAGGATGCCGAACAGGTTATGCGGCTCCGCCGCATCCGGATATTCCTTCATGGCATCACAGACTATTTCTCGGGATTCTTCTATATGATAATCACAGATAAGGCTGCGGACCTCTTCACACAGCTGGTTCAAATATTCTTTTTCAGTTTCTGCTTCTCTCGTTGTTTTCATCGCTTACTCCTCCTTTTGATGGTTTTATTCTAGCTTATAACCTGTGAGGAGGGTGTGAGAGTTTGGGGAAAGGGTGTGAGAATCCTGTGAGAATAACTTGACATGGTTATTATACAATTATATAATCAATATACAGACGTATAATGCGTTTTAACGGGAATCATCAAATTATCATCCGCTGATAGGATAAGGAGAAACAAATTGAAATCTTTAGGGGACGCAGAGCTTGAGATTATGAAGGTTTTATGGAAGGCAGGGGATAAGGTGTCCAGCACATATATTTTGGCAGCGCTGGACGGCAAACTAAACTGGAAGCTTTCTACCCTGATGACGGTATTAACCAGATTGGAAAAAAAGGGATTCCTGGTTTGTGACCGGCAAACCAGAACCAATCTGTATCAGGCAAGCATAAGAGAAAAAGAGTATATGGCGGAGGAAAGCAGGGAGTTTCTGGAAAAGCTTTATGATAATTCAGTAGAAAATTTTATTACAGGGTTATATAACAGTAAAATCCTGAAAAATACAGACTTGGATGAGCTGCGCGTTTTTTTGGATAAATTGGAGGAATCAGAGGAATGGCATTAGAAATTTTTCTGACATTTATGGAAATATCTCTTTCCGTAGGGTTAACATCCGGCATCCTACTGGCACTGTCTCCCATTCTGGAGCAAAGATATGCCGGGAAGTGGAGGTACTGGCTTTGGGCGGCACTGGCGGTACGCTTGTTTATCCCTGTAAATATAAATATACCGGAATATCATTGGAGCCTTACTGTGCCAGGTATCCTTTTACCCCAGACGGCCGCTGACGGGCAACAGGGATATGCGACGGATGATGAAACAGGGAGCGGCACTTATGAAAATGAGGAAAAGAAGGGCCTAACATCCGTTGTTCCTTCTGATAAAACTCCTGTCCGCAGGACATCCGAAACAATAGCTCACGGAATTTCACAAGTATGGCAAATAATCCCTATCGTGTGGCTGACAGGTGTTATTGGCTATCTCTGTCTCTCCGCAATATTATGGCAGATAAATAAGAAACGGATATTCCACAAAACCCGTACCATACAAAATAACAGTATATTGGATATGGCTAAAAATCTGTCTCTCGACATTGGTTTACATAAAAAAACAGAACTCCTGACAGGAAGTAAAGAGTACGGCCCCATGGCCGTGGGCCTTATATCCCCGGTGATTATCCTCCCGGATTGTAAATACACGCAGGATGAACTCCTGTTTATCCTGAAGCATGAACTGCTTCATATCAAAAGACGCGATCATTTATATAAACTGCTTTTGCTTCTGGCAAATGCCGTCCATTGGTTTAATCCGGTTATTTATCGGATGGTCCGGGCTGCAAATACGGATTTGGAAATGGCCTGTGATGAAGACGTGATCAAAAATACTTCGTTTGCCGGACGAAAGGCATATGCAGAGGTGATTTTTACCGCCCTGAGCAAGCAGAAGGGCAGAGACGGTTATTACACCACTCATTTTTATAGAGATACAAAGTTTATGAAAAAACGATTCCGAAATATCCTGAAAAAAAAGAAGGGCCGCAGAGGTATGCTCCTGTTGTCCGTAATGCTGCTCCTGACTCTGACCACAGGCAGCCTGATTGCCTGTACCACTCCTACGGGAGCTGCCGGCACCGATATGGACTCCCCCATACGCCCGGAAGAAAACGAAACCCCGGATGCCCCTATCCCCCGGGAAATTCCCACCAGGGAATCGGAACAGACAACAGAAACCACAATGCCGGACGAACCGGCCGCTCTTTCGCCGGAGCTTTCCGAAGATGCACAGAAAATAAAAACAATGACAGAAGAATTTTTAACTGCTTATTTTAACGCAGACCTGACAGGCCTCCAAGGCTGTCTGACAGATCCTTACGAATGGGACATAACCGTTTATGATAATCCTCAGGAAGCCGGCATGATAACGGACACCTCCTTGAAAGGCCTTTCGGATATAGGCGTTCTGGAAGAGAATACCCCCTGCGTAATCTCCTTCCAATACAAAGTCTCTCCCCAGGCCGATTATTACCGCTGCCTGACTATAGAATTCGTTCGTACCGGAGAGAACTTTTACATTCAGTTCTATGGGGAGGAAGGCTGATCTTGCTTTCCATGTGCAGAAAAAATGCCTTAGAGGCTCCATTTTTTATTCGTCGGCCATGCGGTAGCCTATCCCTATTTCCGTAAGGATATAGCGCGGTTTTGCCGGATTCTTCTCGACCTTGCGGCGCAGGGCGGCCATAAGGGCACGCAGAGCCTGGGTATCGGAATCATAGGCTGCTCCCCATACCTCCTTCAGGATATAGCCGCTGGTGAGAACCTTTCCTGCATTTTTCATGAGAAGGGTCAGCAGGCTGAATTCCATAGGCGTCAGGTGAAGCGCTTCGTCCTCCAGTGAGGCGGCATGTTTTTCCACATCCAGTGTAAGCCCTCCCACACGGTATACGGACTGGGGGCGGGGAAGTCCCTGCCGGTACAGATGACGGAGGGCCACACGGATCCGGGCCATCAGCTCCGTGGCGGAAAAAGGCTTGGTCAGGTAATCATCCGCGCCCAGATCCAGCATGGCTGCTTTTTCTTTGTCCTGATCCCTTGCGGATACGATAATGACAGGCATTTCCGACCATTCCCGCACCTTTTTGAGAACCGCCTCCCCATCCATGTCCGGAAGGCCCAGATCCAGCAGCATCATATCCGCCTGCTCCATTACCAGCAGCTTCATGGCAGCGGCGGCGTTTCCCGCAGTCAGGCAGGTAAACCCCTCCGCCTTCAGGGCGTAGCAGATAAAGTTCCGGATCTGGACATCATCCTCCACTACCAGAATTGTTTCGTGATACTGTTCCATCCTCATTCTCCTTTCCAAGGTTATGCAGGTGTTTCGTTTCCAGAGGCAGGGTAAACATAAATTCCGCCCCCGGCCCGTCCGTCCGGTTGCCCGCTTCCATCCGCCCCCCATGCTGGCTCACAATGGATTCACAGATCGTCAGCCCCAGGCCAATCCCCTTCTGGGCGTCCGCCGGTTTCATCTGTGAGGTATAAAAGGTTTGAAAGATATGGGGCAGATCCTCCGGCGCGATGCCCTCTCCCCGGTCCGCCACGCGGAATACGGCGTTTTCCCCTTTCGGATCTTTTTTGACCGTAACCGTGATCTCTTCCTCCGGCGGCGTATGCTTTACCGCATTATCCAGCAGATTGATAAGCACCTGCATGATCAGCCTGGCATCCATGGGGATCATAAGCACCTCCTCCGGCACCTCTACCTGGATTTCCCGTCCGGGGGCACGTCCCGCCATCCGGGCGACGGCGCTTCCCACGATCTCCTCTGCCGCCTCGGGCTGCTTGTTGATGCGCATATGCCCCTCCTGAAGCCTGGTGAGGCTCAGGATATTTTCCACAAGGGAGTGCAGCCAGACAGCGTCCTTATGGATTCCCTGCGCCAATTCGTATCGGGGGTCCTCCTTCCGGGACATATCCATAATCATTTCTGAAGTCCCCATAATTCCGGACAGGGGAGTCCTCAGATCATGGGAAATCGCCCTGAGCAGATTCCCGCGGTATCTCTCCTGCTGTATCTGCTGCCGGGAATGTACCTGCCTTCGCACGGCATGGATCCGATCCATCGCCAGCGCCACGCATTCCAGCATGGAATGCAGAAAAATCTTCTGGGTTTCCTCAAAGGCCGAAGCTTTTTCCCTGGGAATACGCACCACACCCAGAATCCCCTCACCGCCGTATACCGGCCAGTCATAAAATTCCGCCCCCTCATCACAGGGGGCATGGAGCTGTTCCAGCCTTTTCTTCAGGCTCTCCCCGTTTTCCAGCCTTCTTCTTACCAGCTTCCCCTCTTCCGTCCTTTGAAGGAAGGTCTTTTCCGGCCACCCTTCTTCATCATAGCAAAGACATGCCGCCTGGCAGTCCAGCAGATCACTGATAATGGAAACGGTGGTTTCCGCCGCATCGGAAAGCTCCTTGGACTCGGTAAGATGGCTTGTCAGAAGATACAGCGCCTGTGTCTGGCGTTCCCTGTCCAATGCCCTTTTGGCGTTCACCTTTTCCCTGGAGGTAAGCGCGCTGGTTACCAGGGCCACCACGGTCATCACTGCAAAAGTGACCATATACCCCGCATCGTAAAACTGCAGGGAATGGTAGGGCTTTGTAAAAAAATAATTAAAGGTAAGCGTCGCCGCCAAAGACGACAGAATTCCCCATATATACCCCCTGGTCAGGCTAGAAGTGACAAATACGGCCAGGATATATAAAAGCACCACATTGGTTTCGGTAAATCCAATTTCCCGGAAACCCATCCCCAGCAGCGTGGCCGCCAGCAGAAACAACGCCGATTCCATAAAATAGATAAGCCCGCTCCCGGCCTTTTTCCTGTTTTTATCCATAACACGTTACACACCCTTTTCCGTCTGTCTCACAGCCGGTTCATTTTATAGCCGATACCCACCCTTGTCTGGATATAGCGCGGATTTTCCCTGTCGGGTTCTATTTTTTTACGGAGAGTCGCCATATAGACCCGCAGGGAAGGAATATCGCTCACATTTACATTTTCCCAGACCTTATTTATCAGATACTGGTGGGTGAGGACCTTACCCGCATTTCTTGCCAGCTCGCACAGAAGCCGGTACTCAATAGGGGATAAATGCAGCTCCTGCTCCCCCATATAGGCGGCAGCGGCAGCAAAATCAATTTTCAGGTCACCGTTTGTGAACACCGTACTGACCCCGCCGTTCTCCGTCTGCATATAGCTGATCCGGCGGAACGTGGAACGCAGCCTTGCCAGCAGCTCCTCCACGCTGAAGGGCTTGGTGAGATAATCATCGGCCCCTGCATCCAGGGCTTCTATTTTATCCTGATCCTCCGTTCTCGCACTGATTACGATGATGGGCACGGGGGACCAGCTTCTTACCTTTCGTATGATATCCAGGCCGTCCATATCCGGAAGCCCCAGATCCAGAAGGATAATCTCCGGGTTATGGGAGGTAACGGCCATCATGGCCTGCGCTCCGTTGGATGCTTTTTCATAATGATAACCCTGCGTCTCCAGGGTGGTGGCAATCAGGTTGGAGATCGCCTTTTCATCCTCTACAATAAGAAGGTTATGCTTTGTTTCCATGGTATCCTCATTTCTGCGTTGTTATACGCCGCTGTCTGGTCCCACATCCTCCGCCTTCAGATCAAAAAGGAAACAGGTCCCCCTGGGGACGTTGTCCCTTACCTCCAGCCTGCCGCCGTGGGCCTCCACAATGGAACGGCATAAAGACAGGCCTACCCCCATGCTCCGTGTTCCGTCCGCCGCCTGGTATTCCCCCGTATAGAACAGGTCAAATACCTTTTCTTTCCGGTCATCCGGAATCCCCTGCCCGTCGTCGGCGATATTCACATAGATTCTGTCCCCCATTTTTTTAGCGGAAATGTCTATGTGGGAATCCTCCGGGGTATATTTAATGGCATTGTCCACAATGTTCAAAATGACCTGCATGATCAGCTTTGCGTCCATCCAGGCCATAAGAAATTCATTCTCCAGACGGACCTGGATCGTATGCCCTCTCAGACGC
This sequence comes from Eisenbergiella sp. OF01-20, assembly GCF_003478085.1. Taxonomy (NCBI): domain Bacteria; kingdom Bacillati; phylum Bacillota; class Clostridia; order Lachnospirales; family Lachnospiraceae; genus Eisenbergiella; species Eisenbergiella sp. OF01-20. The sequence continues at coordinate 21,701 of NZ_QUES01000023.1, forward strand.
CTGCGGATATGGCTGAGTGCCTCGCTTATCACATCCTCCAGAAGCTCCGGCTGCTGTTTTAATTCCATACTGCCGTTTTCTATTTTAGTTACGGACAGCAGATTCTCAACCAGATTATACAGCCAAACGGAATCGTCGTAAATATCCTCATAAAGCTTCTGCTTCTGTTCCCGGCTCAGGTTATCCCCCCGCTTCATGAGCATGCCGGAATTTCCCGAGATACTGGTCAGCGGCGTGCGCAGATCATGGGATATGCTGCGCAGCAGGTTGCTTCGGAGCTGTTCCTGCCTGATTTGCAGCTGGGCACGGTTTTTATCCTCCGCGCTCTTTTCTTTTTCCAGAGCCAGCGCCGCCTCATTCAGCATGGCGTTCAGGATACTTTCATCGAAAGCGGGAAGGAACCCGTCGCCCAGACAGATTCCCACCACGCCGTATACCGCATTGGCGCTGCGCACCGCCAGATACAGTCCCTTCGCTCCCGGCAGGGTCCCCGTGGAAGCCCCCGCATGCTTATTATTGCGGTAGCTCCAGTAGGCTACCGCCGTTTCATCCTTGGTGAGCAGCAGCCGGATGGTACTGTTTTTTTCTTTGGGAAAACAATAGGGCCTGACTCCCTCCCCCGGCTCCCCGGCGTAATAAACAATATCTTTATCCAGAAGCTTTACCAGTTGTTCGGAAACCGTTTCGGCGATGGCTTCTTCCCCGGAGGCCATCTGCAGCTTCCTGCTGGTATCCAGGAGTATTTCCATCCTCCATGCCTTTCTTACGGCCTGCCGTCCGTAGGATTTCACTTTTTTGGCAAGAGACGCGGTGAGGAAACCCGCCAGGAACATGATGAAAAAGGTGATCATATACCCCGGATCCCTGACCTTCAGGGAATTATAAGGGATGGTAAAAAAGATATTAAAGCAGACCACGCTGAGCACCGAGGCGAGCAGGTTATAGATTTGGTTTTCCGTTATCAGCGCAATGAGCAGAACTCCCAGGATATAGATGGTAACGATATTAGCCTCGTCGAAGCCCAGCAGCCGGAACACAAATGCCAGAACCGAGGAAATCCCCAAAACGGCAAGCATAGCCAGGGTATCCCTCAGATAATTCTGCTCCTTCACCGCAAGTATCCGTTCCAGCTTTTTCTTTTTGGCATAACGCCTGGTATAGGTATCGGGTATCAGGTATATTTCAAGCTTGGGAACCAGAGCCGTCAGCTGATCCGCAAAGTTTACATTCGGGCCGAACAGCTTATTTCTGGTATAGCTTCTTCCAAGAACGATTTTGGAAACGCCGGAAATCCGGGAATATTCCGCAATCTGCCTGGTGATGTCGCCGCCGTAAAGGGTTACGGTTTTCGCCCCCAGCTGCTCCGCCAGCCTCTGGTTCATCCGCAGGCGGAGGGCATCGTCATCCCCCATCCCTTCCCTTCCGGGCGCCTCCACATGCACCGCCGTAAAACGGGCGCGGAAAGCATTCGCCATTCTGGCGGCGGCACGGATTACCTTGGCATTAGACGGGGAGGCGGACAGGCAGACCAGAATATGTTCCCCTGTATAGTAATCGCTTTCCCTGTTCTGTTCCCGGTTTTTTTCCGTAACACGGTTGACCTGGTCCGCGGTCCTGCGCAGGGCAATTTCACGCAGGGCGGTAAGATTATCCACGGTAAAAAAATGATCCATGGCCGTGCCCGCCTGCTGCGGGCGATATACCTTTCCCTCCTTCAGCCTTTCCAGAAGCTCCGCCGGCTCGATATCCACAAGCTCCACCTGATCCGCCTGGTCAAAAACAAAATCCGGTATCCTTTCCTGTACCGTAACCCCCGTGATGGATGCCACAATGTCGTTCAGGCTTTCCAGGTGCTGCACATTTACCGTGGTATATACACTGATCCCTTCCTTGAGCAGCTCCTGGATATCCTGGTACCGCTTGGTATGGCGGCATCCCGCCGCATTCGTGTGGGCCAGCTCATCCACCAGGATCAGACGGGGCCTCCTTTTCAGCGCCGCATCCAGGTCAAATTCCTTCAGCACTATGTTTTTATAAGGGATTTCCAGCGCCGGAAGCTGCTCCAGCCCCTCCAGAAGGGCCATGGTTTCCGGGCGCGCATGCGGTTCTATATACCCGGCAGCGACATCGATCCCCGTTTCCGCCGCCTGATGGGCCGCTTCCAGCATCGCATAGGTCTTGCCCACTCCTGCGGCATACCCAAAAAATATTTTTAATTTTCCCTGTTTTCCCCTGGATTCTTCTTCCTTCACCTGCTCCAGAAGCTTATCGGGATCGGGTCTGTTCTCTTCCATATTATCTTCTCCCAGCTGCAGCTGTTACTTGTTGAAACACAGCAAGCCGCCAGTCCGGAGACTGCCGGCTTTTATTGAATGTAGGAATGGTCCGCAAAGAGCCGTATCCGTCATTTTCCATTAATCCGTAAGAATTCCGTCAAGGGCCAGATTCACTTCCAGCACATTTACGGTTTCCTCCCCCAGTATACCAAGAAACTTTCCTTTTGTATACTTATCGATAACCGCCCTGACTTCCTCCTCCGACATCCCTTTTGCCTCCGCAATACGGGGAACCTGGTACTCCGCTGCAGCAGGGGAGATATGGGGATCCAGGCCGCTCCCTGACCCGGTCACCAGTTCCACCGGAATGGCTTCCCTATCCGCATGGGGGTTTGCCTCCTTTATCATGGCGACACGCTGCGCGATCTGCTGTGCATATTCCTCACTTGCCGGTGATTTATTGGAAGCCCCCGCATACAGGAGCGGGTTTCCCTCCTCATCCGTGTAGGTAGCCACGTCCACAAACATGATTCTCCCCCACAGATGAGCAGGATCCGTAAATTTCTGCCCCAACAGCTCGCTTCCGTATTTTATCCCGTTCACTTCAATAATACTTCCGTCGGCTTTGTCTTTAAAAAACAACTGCGAAATCCCGGTCATGACCAGGGTATAAACCAGACCGCATAACAACATCATGATAAAAAATAACAGGGTTGTTTTCCCAAACACCTTTTTTATATCCTTCATTTTTTTCCTCCATAACTGTTCCGTATTTTCACAGTTATCTCCCTTTCTATATCATGTTTTCTATTCTGCGCCGTCTTATACAAACAGCCCGCATGCAACGAGAAGCATATCAATCAGCTTAATGCAGATAAACGGTGTGATAATCCCGCCTGCCCCGTAAATTAAAAGGTTTCTGGAAAGCAGCCTGCCGGCGGATACCTCCCGGTATTTAACGCCCTTGAGCGCCAGGGGGATCAATGCCACAATAATCAGCGCGTTATAAATAATTGCGGAGAAAATTGCGCTTTCCGCACTGTGCAGACGCATGATGTTCAAAGCGGCCAGGCCGGGATAAAGCCCCATAAATAATGCGGGTATGATGGCAAAGTATTTTGCCACATCGTTTGCAATACTGAAGGTGGTAAGGCTTCCTCTCGTCATCAGAAGCTGTTTGCCGATCCGGACAATATCTATCAGCTTGGTGGGGGAACTGTCCAGATCCACCATATTTCCGGCTTCCTTAGCTGCCTGGGTGCCGGTGTTCATGGCTACCGCCACATCCGCCTGGGCAAGCGCCGGTGCATCGTTAGTACCGTCTCCGGTCATCGCTACCATATGCCCTTTAGCCTGCAGTTCCCGGATCATGGACAGCTTTCCTTCCGGCGTTGCCTCCGCCAGGAAATCGTCCACTCCCGCCTCCGCTGCAATAGCGGCGGCAGTCAACGGGTTATCTCCGGTAATCATAACCGTACGTATGCCCATTTTCCGCAGGTCTGCAAACTTTTCTTTCACTCCTGCCTTAATGATATCCTTCAGGTGGATGACTCCGAGAATGATATGGTCTTTGGCTACTACCAGCGGGGTACCGCCCTGATTGGCAATCCGTTTTACCACCTCATCACATTCTTTGCTGTATATCCCGCCGTATTTTTCCACATAGCCCTTCATGGAATCGGCGGCGCCCTTGCGGATTTCCGTGTCCTTTGTATTGACACCGCTCATTCTCGTCTTTGCTGTAAAAGGAAGGAATTCCATAGGGGTTTCCGACAGATTTCTTTCCCGGATACCGAATTTCTCCTTAGCCAGGATCACCACGCTCCTGCCTTCCGGCGTTTCGTCCGGCAGGGAGGCCAGCTGTGCCGCATCCGCCAGCTCCTGGGCCGTATTGCCGTCCACCGGAATGAATTCCGCGGCCTGGCGGTTTCCCAGCGTAATGGTTCCTGTTTTATCCAGAAGCAGCGTATCCACATCACCGGCCGCCTCTATGGCACGGCCGCTCATGGCAAGCACGTTGGCCTGGTTTAAGCGGCTCATTCCCGCAATACCGATTGCGGAAAGCAGCGCCCCGATGGTGGTGGGAGCCAGGCAAACCAACAGCGCTGCCAGGGAGGTCACGGATGTGGGGTTCTCCACGCCCAGCTGCTTCGCTGAAAAGAGGGAATAGGCATACAGTGCCATTACCACCAGAATGAAGATTATGGACAGTGCAACCAGAAAAATTTCCAGTGCAATTTCATTCGGAGTTTTCTTTCTCGCAGCCCCCTCTACCATAGCAATCATCTTATCCAGGAAACTCTGCCCCGGTTCGCTTGTAATCCTTACTACAATCCAGTCGGAAAGGACACTGGTCCCACCCGTCACCGCGCTGCGATCCCCTCCCGCTTCCCTGACAACCGGGGCGGATTCGCCGGTAATGGCGCTTTCATCCACGCTCGCCGCACCCTCTATAACTTCCCCGTCGCCGGGGATCTGTTCCCCGGCCTTTACGATAACCAGATCTCCTTTTACCAGCTTTGCGGAAGGAACCTTGGTAATCTGCTCCTTTTTTTCAGAAGACGGGATTTTATGGGCTTCCACATCCTGCTTTGCCGCACGGAGGGAGTCTGCCTGGGCTTTTCCGCGCCCCTCCGCAATCGCTTCCGCGAAATTGGCAAATAACACGGTAAACCAAAGGATAATTGTAATTCCCAGGATATATCCCGGCGCTGCATCCCGTACTCCCAACAGGGATACAGCCCAAAGTACGGTTGTCATAACGGCCGATACAAATACCAGAAACATTACGGGATTCTTAATCTGTGTATTTGGCGCCAGCTTCAGAAACGCATCCTTAACGGCGCGCATGACCATTTTTTTATCATGCAGAGCATTTTCTGTTTTCATACCGCTGCTCATTTTTACTACCTCCATTTATACGGATTCCTTTCGGAATATAACATGTATTGTCTGTATGGTCCATTTTACCCTATCATCTGGAAATACTCCGCTATCGGACCGAGTGCCAGCGCCGGGAAGAAGCTCAATGCGCCCACCAGCAGCACCACGAACACCAAAAGGAAAACAAACAGTCCGTCGCAGGTGGACAGAGTACCCGCCGTCGTGGCAACCTTTTTCTTTTTCGCCATACTGCCGGCAACGAGAAGCATGGTGACTAAAGGGATAAATCTTGCGCCCAGCATTACCAAACCGATGGATACGTTGATAAACGGGGTATTGGCATTAAACCCTGCAAAAGCGGAACCATTATTTCCGCCGCCGGAGGAATAGGAATACAGCACTTCCGATAAGCCATGTGCCCCGGCATTATTCAGGCTGTCTGCCGTAGAGGGAAGCAGGGCTGCCACGCCGCTGCCCACCAATATTACAATGGGGGTAGCCAGGCAGCATAGTACCGCCATCTTCATTTCAAAGGGTTCGATTTTTTTACCCAGATATTCCGGGGTACGCCCGACCATGAGTCCTGCGATAAATACTGCCAGAATGGCAAAAGCAAGCATGCCGTAAAGCCCGCAGCCGACGCCGCCGAATACCACTTCTCCCAGCTGCATGAGGAGCATAGGTACCAGACCTCCTATAGGCGTATAGGAATCATGCATGGAATTCACGGAACCGTTGGAAGCCGCCGTCGTCCAGGTTGCCCAGGTAACCGAAGTGGCTATACCGAACCTCGTTTCCTTGCCCTCCATATTGCCGCCTGCCGTTCCATCCGTACTGTCCATTGCCACCGCGCCGTTCTGTGCCAGCTGGGGGGTGCCGTTGTGTTCATTCACGGCACAGACCGCCATGGCTGCCGCAAGCATGAGGAACATAGCCGCAAAGATTGCAAAGCCCTGCCGTTTATCCTTTACATTACGGCCAAAGGTAAAGCATAAAGATACAGGAATCAGCAGCAGGAAAAGCATTTCCAATAAATTGCTGAAAATCGTGGGATTTTCAAAGGGATGGGTAGAATTCAGGCCAAAAAAACCGCCTCCGTTGGTACCCAGCTGCTTGATGGATATCTGGCTTGCTGCCGGTCCGAGAGGAACCACCTGCTGCGTAACAATATCGGCAGCCTCCACAGGAGAACCGTCAACCGTCACCTCACCCGTTTCCTTATTCACAATTGCCCCTTCGATAATCTCCCCGTTTTCATCCAATGCGACAGGCTCCAGCAGCTGCACCTTGTCATAAGGCTTCAGGTTCTGTACCACGCCCTGGGAACTGATGAGGATACCTCCCACAATTGCTATAGGGAGCAGGACATAAATAACCGTTCTTGTTAAATCAACCCAGAAATTCCCAATGCCATTCTGCTTTACCCGTGTAAATCCGCGGATAACCGCAAACAAAACGGCAATACCGGTTGCCGCAGACACAAAGTTCTGAACGGTGAGTCCCATCATCTGTGTAAAATAGCTTAATGCGCTCTCACCGCTGTATGCCTGCCAGTTGGTATTTGTCATAAAGCTGACTGCCGTATTAAAAGCCAGATGCCAGGAATTCCCTTCGATATGTTCCGGGTTCAGCGGCAGAATACCCTGCAGCAAAAGCATGAGGAACAGTACCAAAAATCCCACTGCATTAAAAATGACCGCGCTTATTATGTACTTCTTAGCGGACATTTCCTCCCTGCTGTCCACACGCATGATTTTATATATCAGTTTTTCGCAGGGACCGCAGATTCGGGAAAGGAATACCTTTTCCCCATTCATAACCTTTCCGATGTAGCCTCCCAGCGGAATGGCGAGCGCTACCAGTATAATGAGATAAACCGCATATTGAATAAAGCTTTCCATTACCTGTCTTCTCCCTTCAATAAAATAACTAAATAGTAAATCAGCATACCGATACCAGTTGCCGCTATAAGCCATATCAGTATATCCATATCTGTCTCCCTTCCGCCGCCGGACGCGGCCGCTCATAACTTTGTGATTACTTCATGAAGTATAACAGAGCGGATAAAAAGATAGGGTTAGAGAAATCGGTAGGATGTTAAAATTGTATTAAAACGGCTGCCTGGTTATCATTCACGGCCCCTCTGCGCGCCGCCCTGTGGTTTTGCCTGCCCGGTTTTTCCCTGGGGCGGCGCGCAGAGGGGCCGTGAATGGTAACACAATATGAATTCTTATGCTAATCTTAAGATTTACTTCATTGTTTTTTGTTGATATATAGCCCATAATGGTTATATAAAGAAGTATTGTAACTGTTCAGTACCCTCACAGTTACTCTGCAAAAATCCATCCTAAATCGCCTTCGGCGATGGATTTTTGCACTCCTGAATCACTTTCTTACGGTCAGCGCAGTAAATGCGCTGACCTGCTGAACAGTTACGAAGTATTTTACCTTATTTTATCACGATGAGGGGAGGTATCATTATGAAGGGGTTAAGAAGAGTTTTCACCCTATTGGCCATCAGCGCCGTATTGACATTGTTGACAGGGAATCTGACCGTTTTGGCCGACAATCCGGACGGCGGGACGGCGGATAATCCTTCTGCGGGTACCACGTCGCCGGAGTCAGAGGCCCCCGGTACAGCGTCCTCCGAGACGGGAGAAGAGGAAGGTACGGATGTGAACACAGGCGGGACGCCTGCAGCCACACAACCATATATCTGCGACAGCAATGGTATGATTACAGGGGTCAATCCGAAATATCTTCAGGAATTGGCCGATGCGGGGCAAACCAAAATGTCTTTGAAGCTTCCCGCCTCCGTAGGAGGGACTGCCGTTAAGGGAATCGGACCCAATGCGTTTGCGTCTTCCCAATATGCTGCATATAATGTCACTTTTACGGATCTGGATTTTTCCGGTACGGCTATCCAGACGATTGGAAGCGGGGCTTTTGCGGGCTGTACCGGATTAACCGGCTCCCTGCACCTGCCATCGGCTCCTGTTTCCGTGGGGGATAATGCCTTTGCTTCCACGGGGTATTCCTATATCTATTTTCCCAAAAGCCTTAACAAAAGCGGTGTCGATGCGTTTGCCGGCATGAATAAACTGATCGCCGCCATATGTCCTGACGAAGCGTCTTATAAAACTTTTTCACAGCTTTTTTCCATCAGGGACAAGCTCACCTATCCTCTCACCCTTTCTTTTCAGGATGAGGCCGGTACGGTAATAGATACACCCAGAGCCGCCCTGTATCATATGCCGCTCACCTACATGCTTAAGGATAATAAGTCCTGGACGGTGAATAAGAATTATAAATTGCCAGTCTCTTCCTCCGGCGGGGAATATACATGGAAATGGAGCACGGATAAGGACTGGTCCGTTCCGGTAACTCCTTCTTCTCTTGTTGAAGGGAATCTGCTGATCGCCCAAAAATCCATGGAGCAGCCTGTCATCCGTTTTGGAAACGGCATTGACAAGACTTATGATAAATCGCCGGCGGCGCTTACCGTTACTGCCAGCCATCCCCTGGCCAAGGCGGATAAGGATGCCGGGAACGGGGACGTTGTTTTCTGCTATACCTGGAGTTGGACAGACAATACCGGTATTACGAATGAAGAACCTGTTTATGATAAGAACACCATAGAATTCACAAATGCCTCTGATTTTATGTGTAAGGTTAAAGTACAAGCTTTTGTGAAAGGGGAAAATGAACCTTTTTATGAGGAAAGCCATGAGTACAAAGTAAAAATCAGACAGGCATCCTCCGTGGTAAAACCCGTAGTGTCATCCGGCACCATTCCTGCAGAGGGGCCGCTGCCCAATCTGAGCCTTGGGGAGGGGAGCACGCCGGGTACCATTGCATGGGACGAAAACCAGCCGATACGTGAGGGGAAAAATGAGTATTCCTGGACCTTTACCCCAAAGGATAACATCAATTACACTACCGTTACCGGTAAAGTATCCCTTCAGAGTACTGCCGCTTCCCTTTATACCGTTTTGGCAGAGGTCAGCGGAAAAGGGAAGGTGACCCCTGACGGCACCGTTACCGCGGAAAAAGGAAAGGATCTCCTTTTTACCTTTACTCCGGATCCCGGCTATAAGCTGGGAACGGTTACCTTTGACGGTGTGGATATTACAGGTAAACTGAAAGATAATACGTATAAAATAGAAAATGTCCCTGCGGGGGATTCCCAGGAGCATAAGCTGTCTGCCGCCTTTAAACAAATGGACAGCGATGATATCAATCAGGTGTTCCGCAGCCTTCCTGAAATCAAGGGAGATTCCATGACTCCGGAACAGGAGACTGTCTATCTGGATGCCAAAATCCAGTACGAAGCCCTGTCCGCCACCAGGACTCCCTCCGTGTCTCAGGATACTTTGCTTGCATTCTACCGTTCCTTCGCAAAGCTTTCTGAAATAGACTTTGACGTCGACAACAAAGGCCCTGTCAGCATATCGGATTATACGGCGCTTTTAGACAGTATGACTTTGGATGAAGCCAAAGGGTTGAAGGACGGGACGATTTCAAACTTCAGCATACAAATTAATGTGAGCGGTAACATAAATTTAAGTACGCAGCAAAGGGACCTGATACTTGCAAAGAAAAAAGATGGCATCATTGCGGATAGTTATAGTATTGACTTAAAAAAGATAATCACCCAATCAGGTACGACTAACAGCTTCACCCTTACGGAATCAGATTTTCCCCTTACCATGAAATTTCCTCTTCCCAAGGGTATCAAAGCCCCGGCCTCCGGCTATGAACGTACCTTTTATGTAGCTGCCATCCATAATGAAGGGAAAGCCCGTACCGATGCGGATATCCTTTCGAATAAGGACAGCAGCGGCAAAACCATAACCGTTACCACGGAGCGTTTTTCCATTTTTACCGTCCTTTATCAGGATGTAAAAAAAGCGGAGGATCCCCACAATTCCTCCAACCAGAACAATTCCTCATCGGATAAGAAGCATGATGACAACAACGCTTCCTCCAATACCTATGTCCCTGATTATGAAAAGGACTTCTGGGATAATGTAACGAGTCTTATTAAAAAAGCAAAAGCGGGGGATACGGTAAACGTCAATGCGGTAACCTACGATAAGATGCCGGAATCGGTCATGGCCGCCCTTCGGGAGAATCCCAAGGTGGCGCTGATCGTAAGGTGGGACGGGGGAAAACCGGTCATGATACCGGCGCAGACGGCTCTCGCCTATGAAAAAGGCCGCGTTTATTATCCGCTGTCCCTGCTGAGCGAATTGTATGCCAAGGTGAATGCCGCGCTGACCACGCCTCCTCCGGCCCCTTCCGGATCCGGCTCCTCCGGCAGTTCCAACTCCGGCGGCGGTAACTCGTGGGAAATAAGCGCCCCTTCCTCCAATAATACCAACTATACTCCCACTTCCAAGGATAAAGGGACCGAAACAGAATCGGAGGAGGAGAGCGAAACAGAAGCAACGGAAACGGAAACACCTTCGGAAACGGCGGAGGAATCCTCCGAAGCGCCGGAGACCGCACCTTCAAAGGATCTTACCACCCAGGAAATCACAAAGACTTCGGAAAACAAAACCATTGCCGTCGTCCTTGTCGCATCCTGTGTCCTGCTGGTTCTCGTAGTGGTAATCATTGTGGTACTGCTTTCCATTAAAAAGAAACAGGAATAACAGGCGGCTTTCCAAGGCACGATAAAAGGACAGCCATATCCAATACAAACGGAGGATAGATTCTCATGTTTTATCATGCCAGAAACAGCTCTGTACCAATAGGCAGTACCCAAATGGACTATATCTCCTTCGGCAGCGGGCCAAAAAACCTCATTATGATACCCGGCCTGGGAGACGGTTTGAAAACAGCAAAAGGAACGGCTATCCCCTTTGCCATGCTGTACCGGGAATATGCCAGGGATTATAAGGTATATGTTTTCAGCCGGAAAAACAGGATGGAAATGGGTTATACCACAAAAGACATGGCCCGGGACCAGAAGGAAGCCATGGATCGGCTGGGGATTACCGGCGCTGCGGTGATAGGGATTTCCCAGGGCGGGATGATCGCCCAGCATCTGACCGCCGACTACCCGGAAGCAGTGGAAAAGCTGGTATTAGCGGTGACTTCCCCGGGGCAGAACAAAACGCTCCAAAACGTGGTCAGCCGCTGGATCACGATGGCCCGGGAAGGGGATTACAAGCATCTGCTTATTGATACGGCGGAACGCTCTTATTCCGAAGAATATCTGAAGAAATACAGGCGGCTTTACCCCTTCCTCGGCCTCATCGGCAGGCCAAAGGATTTTTCCCGTTTCCTCATACAGGCGAACGCCTGCCTTACCCATGATTCGCTGGATGCGCTGGGTAAGATCACCTGCCCCACACTTGTTATTGGCGGGGGAAACGACCGGATCGTAGGCACCCGGGCCGTCCCCGCCGTCGCTGCCGGCATCCCCCATAGCCAGCTGGTAATTTACCCTGAGCTGGGGCATATGGTCTATGAGGAAGCAAAGGATTTTAACAGCCGGGTTCTGGAATTTCTTTCCGCCCGGGAATAATGGCATGGTACCAGTGTACCATGCCATTATCTTTGTATCTTATCGTCAGAGGCCGAGCAAAGCCGGCAGCTCAAACCAGTTCTTTTCCACCCATACGATTTCTTCCTTGAATCGCGTGATCTTCTCCTCTCCCCCGGAAAAAACGGCCGCCTGAATCCACCACGGCACTTCCACGCACCAGGCGATTTTCAGGGAATCCACAATATCTTCCCCGGTGAGCGGCAGATATTGGGTATAACCCCGCCAAAAGGCATCCACCTTCCCTCTGTCTATCCCTTCCTCCGTTAACGCAAAGGAAAGAAAAGCCCTGCCGATATCATGTAAAATAAACCCGTATTGGTTACGGTCAAAATCCAGGATAGCCGATACCTCCCTGGTATGGAAAAGCATATTGTCAGGAGTAAAATCCTCATGGGCAATTCCCCGGGAAAGCCTGTCGAAAAAGGCGGGCGTTAGCTGCTTCAGAATGATCTCCTGGCCCAATACCGCCTTTTTATATTCCTCCGGTGTATCCGACGTCAGTTCAGCCGCCCGGGCATAAAAATTATCCCACAGGGAACCGTAAAACTTTCGGCTGTCGATGGGATATCCCTGTACCTCCGAAAGAGGCAGTTTGGCGAACTCCCTGCGCATGAGGGCGCTTACGCTCCCCAGACTCTCCATCTGATCCGCGGTTACCGTTTCCCGGTTCTCCGATTTCCCCGTACGGTAATCCATGACCATATATGCCGTATCCGCATCCGCATAGCGTATCGCACGGCCCTGACAGGTCAGGATGTGAGGGCAGGGGATTCCGTTTTCCTCCAGAAGGATTTGCCTCAAAAGTGCCGATTCTATCTGCTCCAACCGCTTTTGGGTAAACCGCTCATAGCTGTATTGTTTAACCAGTAAGGTGCCTCTGCTGCTGCTTACCTTCCATTTTTTATTTAACCAGCCCCCCGTAACTGGGGTTATCTCCCCGCACCGCAGGCCATAGCTTTCTTCCAGATCCGCCAGCAGCTTCTTCTCCATACCCTTCCCCCTAATGGCAGCATCCCGGCTGCCCGGCGCCTGTCTCTCATTCCGAAAACCGGTAGCCCACCCCTACCTCCGTGATAATAAACCGGGGATTGGTGGTATCCTTCTCTATTTTCCGGCGCAGGGTTGCCATAAACACCCGCAGGCTGTTGGGATCCCCGCCTTCTCCATAGCCCCATATCTTATTCTGGATATAATTATGAGTCAGAACCTTCCCCCGGTTGCTCACCAAAAGGGTAAGAAGCTTATATTCAATAGGGGTTACATGGATTTCCTTTCCATCTATAAATACCATACGCTTCACAAAATCGATTAACAGGTAATCGCATGCAAAGCTTTCCCCCAACTCGTTTCCGCCGCCGGTCTGCTCCGCCTTCCGGATAGCTACCCGGATGCGCGCCAGAAGCTCTCCCATATGAAAGGGCTTTACCACATAATCATCCGCTCCCAGATCCAGCGCCCTGATTTTTTCCGACTCCTCCTGTCTGGCGGAAACCACAATTATCGGCTTATCCGAATTGCTGCGGATATGCTCTATCACTTCCATTCCATCCATATCCGGAAGGCCGAGATCCAAAATCACCACATCCGGGTTATTGGCATAGCTCAGGCCAATGGCCTCTCTTCCCGTGTCCGCCTTCAGATAATGATAGCCCTCCTGCTTCAGGCTCATACAGATAAAATTGGATATATATTTATCGTCCTCCACAATCAGGACGGTCACTTCCTTTTCCATACCTTCCATGGTCTGTTTTCCTTTCCGTTCATTTTGCTCCAAAGGGCAGGAAAAACCGGAAGCTTGCGCCTCCTTCTTCCCTGTTGGCGGCTTCAATGCGCCCGCCGTGGGCGGTCACAATCGCTTTGCAGATAGCCAGTCCCAGGCCTATCCCCTTTCCGGTATCCCGGCTGACCGGGCGGAAGGTTACAAACTCATCAAATATCCGATCCTTTATTTCCGCTTCAATACCTGTCCCGTTATCCTCCACATAAAACCACACACCCTTTTCATCGGTTTCGGCCTTAATGAGTATAACCCCGTCCTCCCTGGTATGCTTTATCGCATTATCCAAGATATTAACCAGCACCTGGACAATCATTTTCCCGTCCATTTCCACCAGAAGCATTTCTTCAGGAATGTCGATTTCCACCCGGCGCAGCTTTCTTCTGCCCTTCACATAAGCCAGGGCATTGGTGATCACATCCTCCACGGCCTCCGGCTTCTTCTCCACCACCAGCTTACCGCTGTCGATTTTCGTCATGTTCAATATATTCTCCACCAGCTGGATCAGCCAGTCCGCCTGTTCATTGATATCTTTTCCCAGGCTCATGATGCTGTCCGGATCCATCTTGTCCCCCGACTCCGCTATCAGGCTGCTGGCCCCGGCAATACCGGTGAGAGGCGTACGCAGATCATGGGAGATACTGCGCAGAAGATTGCTGCGCATCTGTTCCTTTTCCATGGCGAACTTAATCCGCTCCTGCTCCATGGTCAGCTGCTCCGCCAGCTGCTCGTTCTTCCGGGCAACTTCCACCTGCTTGCGGAACCGGACCGTCAGATTGGAGGAAATCAATGCCGCCACCAGGAAAAAGAGCAGAAGGATGACATCATCCTGGTTGGAAATAGAAAAAGTCCGCACCGGCTCCGTGAACAGATAATTAAAAACCATCACGCTCACCACCGAAGCGGTCACCCCATACGGATAGCCGTTCGTGCAGTAGGCCACCAGAAGCACCCCCACAATGAACAGCATCAGAATATTTTCCTTTCCTATCCCCAGCCAATGCAGCAAAAAAGAAAACAGAGAGGTAATGAGCATAATACCGGCCAGGCGGCCGGCATACCGGATTTGATGCATTCCGAAATACCTTTCCATTTTCTTTTTCACAATAAATCCTCCCAAACCTCCTGCGGATTAACTCCTGTAAAGGGTTCCGCCAGTTATCGTTATCCCCTTATTTTATAGATGTTTGAGAATTTTATCAATATCTTTTTTCTTTCCGATGACCATCAGATGCTCTTCCGCCCGGAATACATGGTCGGCTCCCGGCAGAAAACTGGTGATTCCGTTGAGCCTGGTGCCTATGATGCTGCTGTTCAGCCTGGCCCGGAAATCCACTTCCCCGATGGTTTTCCCCACCCATTCCCGCAAAGGCGGAATTTCATAGATGGAATATTCCTCGTCCAGTTCAATGTAATCAAATACATTATCCGCGGAGTACCTGACCGCTATCCTCTCCGCAATATCTTTTTCCGGATAAACCACCGCGTCCGCGCCGTTGCGGAGCAGGAACTTGGCCTGGATATCACGGGTCGCCTTGCTTATCACATGCCTGGCCCCCGCCTCCTTCAAAAGGCTGGTAATTTCCAGGCTGCTCTGGAAATTGGTGCCGATACAGACAAAGCAGAGATCGAAATTTCCCACCCCCAGGCTGTGCAGCACTTCTTCATTGGTACAGTCCCCTATTTTGGCATTGGTAACCAGAGGAAGCAGATCCTCCATGGCTTCCTCCCTTTGATCCACAATCATGACTTCATTATTCAACTGCAGCATTTTACGGCACAAATGCTGCCCAAACCGTCCCATTCCTATAATCAGTACTGTTTTCATAGTTAACCTTTATCCTATCATTACTTTTTCTTCCGGCAGCTTCACCGGGGCCACTTTTTTCCGTTCCATAAAGGACAGGGCAAAGGACATGCTGCCGATCCGCCCGCAATACATCAAGAGGACAATGATAATACGGCTGGCAGCGCTCAGATCCCGGGTAATTCCCGTGGACATCCCTACGGTACCGATAGCGGAGAACACCTCAAACACCACATCCTCCATTAAAAGATGAGGCTGGAAATAGGGTATGGCTATGGATGCCACAATAGCCATAAACAGGCTGATTACCGCCACGTCGCTGGCTTTTCTCACCGCATCGTCCTCCAGCCTGCGTTCAAAGATATTGCATCCTCTGGCCCCTCTGAGGTTGGACCATACATAAATCAAAAGAACCACGATGGTGGTGGTTTTAATACCTCCCGCTGTGGATCCGGGGCTTCCCCCGATGAACATTAAGAGCACGGTAAGCATTTTGGAACTGGTGGTAAGGCCCGCCGTATCTATGGTATTAAAACCCGCCGTCCTTGCTGTCACGGAGCTGAATGCGGAGGTAAGTACGATTTCCTTGCCGGACATCCCTGCCATCAGGCCGTCTTTTTCAAACAGATAAATAAAAAGAGCGCCGCCTGTTATAAGTATTGCCGTACAGGAAAGAACTATTTTGGTATGCAGCTTATATTTTTTAATATGAAATTTATTCCTGCAGATATCATCCCATACAAAGAACCCGATACCGCCCACCACAATCAATGCCATGATCGTGACATTGATCAGTGTGTCGTCCGCATAGGCGGTAAAGGAAGAATAAGGCCCTTTGCTGGTCCCCATCAAATCGAAGCCCGCATTACAGAACGCGGAAACCGCATGGAAAATACCGAAGTAAATCCCCCGAAGGATTCCGAACTCCGGTACAAACCGGATCATAAGCAGCAATGCCCCGGTCAGCTCAATCAACGCCGTACCGATAAGTGCCTTGCGCACCAGGCGCACCACTCCGCCCACCTGGCTGGTATTCATACTCTCCTGCAGGATTCCCCTTGTCTTAAGGGATATCTTTTTATTCAGGAACATGGCGAACAATACACCGATGGTCATAAAGCCCAAACCGCCCACCTGTATCATAAGCAGAATCACACACTGCCCGAACAGACTCCAGTAGGAAGCCGTGTCCACCACAACAAGCCCGGTCACGCAGGTAGCGCTGGTTGCCGTAAACAAAGCGGTAAGGGGCGTAGCCATCTCACCGCTTTTCGTGGCAATGGGAAGCATCAGGACGAGCGTCCCCAAACCAATTACCAGAAAATATCCCAAAGCAATAATCTGCGCTTGTGTCAATTTATTTCTGATATAATGAAACATTTCCTTATCCTTTTCCTTTTGCTTTATTTCTTCCGGGAGCCGCCTCCCCCTTCGGACATGACGGCGGAGATTCCGGGCGTGCAGTTATCCGTTGCCGGCATACTGTCTGATAAACAGATGATAAAGCCCTTCCGGGGTTGCCCCTGCCTTTTCCAGAACCCGTATGCGGTTTTCCAGGAAAATCCCCCGGTTTCCCGATTCATTGCAGATCCCATATAACTGCTCCGCCCCGGCCATACGGTTTGCCATACCGCACAGCAGAAGGTTATGGTAATCCGAACCATCCAGGGCAAACACCGCCATTCCCGGCGCACCCGCCACCTCATGCCAGCGGGAGGACACCGCCATCAGCTCTTCCCTCGCCCTGTCGTCAAATTCGGGAATCCGCAGGCAGCTGACACCGTTCTCTTTCAGCTTTTCTTCAAACAGGATTGCCAGTTCCCCTTCCCCGCCAATCAGGACCTCATAATCATCATCCGGCACCGCATCCTTGGGCCTGAAACGGTAGCCTTTTACAATGTCATTCATCTGCCCGGTAAACACGAAACCTACGATGAGCAGATAAGCCGTTAACGCGGCCAGTAATAAAATATTTGTGAAAATGGTCATTTCATAATCGCCTCCTCGCCTTTTTTCCGGCGTGTACATTGCTTCCGTCACGGAAAAAGGATGCCAGCCTAAACTCTTTTCTTAGCTTAAGCATAGCATCCCCGGCATTAAGATAGTCTTAAGATTCCCTATCTGGCATTAAGATTGTAATAAGATAAAAAAGGCGCATAAACACTGGGTTTCAGACATGTTTCACGTCATCTGCGAAGGTTTCCGGAACCGTTTTTAATAATACGGAAGCGTAAAATACGCCGTCTTTCTGCGCAAATTCCACCGTCCCCCCGTAACGGGCTGCAAGCTCCCGCACGGAAGCCGTTCCGATTCCGGTCCCTTCCCTTTTCGAAGATAGGGGTATCCCCTGTTCAAACCCGACCTGCGCCGTGCAGGTGTTGTCCGTCAGGATCAGCAGCGATGAACCGCCCCTCCTTTTCAACCTGAGCCTTATAAACCTCCGTTCCGCCGTCTCCCTCCGGCAGGCCTCCACCGCATTTTCCAGAAGATTCCCCAAAAGTACGGTAATATCCGTATCGGATACCGGACAGTCCCGGGGATAATCCACGCCCGCCTCGAACTCAATTCCGCCGTCCCGGGCCAAAGACGCATAATAACAGACTATGGCATTCACTGCGTCATTTACGCAGTACCGTTCCCTTGTATCAGGGGGCAGCTGGTTTCTATAAAGATCAATGTAATCCGCAAGCCCCTCCTTATCCTCCCTGTCAATATATGACTGCACCACGGCCAGATGCTGCCGCAGATCATGGCGTGCTCTGCGCATTTCGTCCCTGTGGGAGGCCAGCGCGTCAAACTGCTTTTTCTGGACCTGCAGGCTCCTGTCCGCATACTTCAGGGCTTCTTCCAGCTGCGTCCGGGCATGGGAGACTTCCAGCACTTCAAATGCCACATAAGACACATAGCAGGCGCCCAGCAGCATGAGATAACGGGATACCAGAAACTGCCAGGAGGCGAAGGCATATACCTCCGTTACCGTACAGTAGAGCATACCGAACAGGGTGGAAAACAAAGGGATTTTCCACAGATGCCGCCACATGGCCTTATTGTCCATTTTCAGCGCGTCAGCTATGGTATGGCTGAAAAAATGGGACAGGAACGGAAAGGTTATCAGGTAAACGATTATACGGGCGATATTATAGACCATGTATGGGTGCCTGTCAGAGAATTCATAAAAAAACCGGCTTTCGATAAAGTTGGCATTGCCGAGCACAAAAAACTGCCACGCCAGAAACAGCAGCCAGGTAAACATCAGTTTAGGGAAACTGTCCCGGATCAGCAGGAACGCAAAGCCCAGGAAAAGCAGAAGAAAACAGTAGCGGGTAATCGTCGTCCACTTCACTGCCATCTCATAACCGCCCTGGTTGATCACATAAAATACACCGCTGTATACCGACGAGACGACGAACTGCAGCAGGACGATATACCGGAAGGGAAGGCGGAGCCTGTCACGGAACAGCCAGTAACGCGGCAGTGTAAAGGGGATGGCATCCAGAAAGGGGAACAGCAGTACCATCAGTGTATCCATAAACCTCATCATAGCAGAACATCCTCCCTTTCCCGCCGGAACAGATAAGCACTGAATAACGCTTCCAGCTTCTTTTTCTCCCGTCTGGCAAATGGTATTCTCACTCCTGTATCCATCAGGAAATCCAATCCGTCAATCCGCTCCACCCGTTCCGCATTGACGATACACCCCTTATAACAATTCAGGAACTGAGGAAAGGCCGCCAACAGACAGCTCAGCTCACTGATGGATATGCGGAACCGCAGGATACCCCGCCTGTCCGTGTGAATCTGGATATAATGCTCGTCCCTGTCACACCAGAGGATTTCACGCAGGAGGATTTTTTCCTGCTCCACACAGAGGAACCGCGCATCCCGTATTTTACCAACTCCTGCCAGATCCATAGTCTTTTTAAAGGCTTCATACTCGTAAGGCTTTACCAGATATCCGCATGCACGCACACCGTAGCTCTCAACAGCATGACTTTGACTGGTGGTAACAAACACCAGCGCCGCCAGTTTATCCTTTTCCCTGATCTTCTGCGCAGTTTCAATTCCGGAAAGCCCCGGCATATATTGATCGATAAATATCATATCCCATACTTCCGGCATAAAACAGGACAAAAAATCCTCCCCGCTGGAAAAATCATCTATCACAGGCGTTTCCCCTGCATAACTTTCATTCAGATATCGGCACAAACATTTCCGTATTTCCTCTCTGCCAAGGTATAAGTCGTCAATGACAGCGACTCTCATGTCCCCATTCCCCTCTCTGTTCCCAAGCCTGGTATTACACTTATCATTTTACAGGAACCGCACCACGGCTGCAACGCAAAATCCGGCCAAAAATTACAAGTTCCGGCCACCTTATTGCTTATCTTTCCGTATTCTACTATTTTAATAATAAGAGAGCACGCATACCGGAAAGGAGGGAACCTATGTGGAATACGATTGTCTGTGACGGCAATGCCGCGGAGCGGGATCTGCTCATGGAATCCGCCCGGCATTGTTTTGAAGGGAAAAATATAAAGGCACACATAACCGGCTGTGCAGACTGGCAGGAGCTTGAGAGTATCGTAACGCACGCTTTTCCGGATATTGTAATCATAGCCCAGGACGGTGTGGACGGCTTGAACACCATTACCAGCGCAAGACTTTTATCCCGTAAAATCATATGGTTTTCTGATTTGGATTTTGGGCTTCAGGCATACCGCCTGTGCGTCCCATTCTTTTGCAGAAAGCCGGTCTCGGAGCAAAAGATGGAGCAGGCATTGTCCCGGCTCATGGAGCTGATTACGGAAAACAGGAAAATAGAAGAAAAGGAGCAGTGATGCTTAATGGAACATACCTTTAAAATAACCATATCCGCCGATGCACATCACAGCTGGCAGGGAGTGCTGCAGACAGAAAGCGGCGTCTGTTCCTTTAACAGTGAACTCGAGCTTCTGCAGAAAATGGCAACGCAGGTAGATGCCGGGGAACCGGACTGCTCAGACTGGAAAAAGGATGCCTGCATCGATAACACGTCCCTATGACCCCCAGACGGGTTTTGTGTTGAATTTTTTTCCAATGATGCATATACTATAAGTGACACCGGCTCCCGCACCTCATATCCATGTGGCCCGGGGAGTTATTTTCGTATCCGGAAATCTTTTATACGGACCAACAATTACGTGGACAGGAGTACATAAATAATGAAAGTTTTATTAATCAACGGAAGCCCTCATGAAAAGGGCTGTACTTACACCGCCCTTTCGGAAATCGCTTCTGAGCTGAAGGAATGCGGGATCGATTCCGAAATTTTCCATGTGGGCACCGCTCCGGTACGGGGCTGTATGGGCTGCGGCGGCTGTGCCGGAAAGGGCAGATGTATCTTTGAGGATACCGTTAACACGGCAATAGAAAAAGCATCCCGGGCGGATGGTTTTATCTTTGGTTCCCCCGTCCATTATGCATCCGCAGGCGGCGCTGTCACTTCCTTCCTGGATCGGATGTTCTATGCGGGGAAAGCGAATATGGTGTATAAACCCGGCGCCGCAGTCGCCAGCTGCCGCCGTGCCGGCTCCACCGCCACCCTTGATCAGCTGAATAAATATTTTACCATATCCAACATGCCTCTGGTAGGTTCCTCCTACTGGAATATGGTCCATGGGAATACCCCGGAGGAAGTGCTTCAGGATAAAGAAGGCCTTCAGACGATGCGAAATCTGGCCCGCAACATGGCCTGGCTGCTGCATTGTATCGAAGCCGGTAAAAAAGCGGGGATCGCCGTTCCGCTCCCGGAAACAGGAAATACCACCAACTTCATACGTTGACCTCTTTTCCTTTTTGCGCGGACAATAACGCCGGGAACAGAGATCCCGAAAAAAAGAAAGCAGAATGATGTGCCTGCCGGAAACGCTGTCGTTCTTCCGCCTGCATCTTTCTGCTTTCTTTTTATCCATTGATACCTTATCTTATATCGCCGTCATCGAAGGGATCGCCGCACTCCGGACAGAATTTGGGGGGATGCGCCGGATCCTCCGGCTCCCATCCGCATTTGTCACACTTGTAAAGCCTGGCTCCTGCCGGTTTCTGTTTGCCGCATTCGGAACAGAACCTGCCTTTGTTTACCGCTCCGCAGGAACATACCCAGCCATTCTCCCAAGGCCTGGGCTTTCCGCACTCGGAACAGAATTTTCCGGTATTTCCGGCGGCACCGCAGCTGCAGTTCCAGCTTCCTGCCGTATTGTCCTGCCTGCCGGCCGCTGTCCCTGCCAAAGTCTCCTGCTGCCGGTTCTGCTGTCCCATTTCAAAAAGCTGCCCGGCATTGATTCCGCCCGCGTTAGCTGCCATATTCATCCCTGCAAAGGCCATCATGGGGCCGGTGGCTTTATTACCCGCGGCCGTCTTCATAGCGTCTGCCTGCGCACCGGTAATGGTTGCCGCCGCCATATTGGGATCCCGGAGCACAGCCGCCTTCTGCAGCTGCTTGATCATATCTTCATCCTCTTCCGAGGCTTTCACGCTGCTTACCCCGAAGGAAGCCAGGGCAATTCCCCGAAGCTTCACCCATTTTTCCGAAAGAACCGTATTCAGGGCGGATGCTATTTCATCCGTATGGCCCGGCAGCGAGCTGTAACGGATCCCCATATCCGAAATCCTCGCAAAGGCAGGCTGCAGAGCTGTCATCAGCTCACTTTTCAGCTGGCTGTCCAGATTCTCCCTGGAATAAGCCCCTTCCACATTTCCGCATACATTCACATAAAAACAGATAGGATCCACAATCCGGTAGGAATACTCCCCGTGGCAGCGGATCGCTATATCGATATCCAGCCCGATATTCCTGTCTACCACCCGGAAGGGCACCGGATTCGCCGTTCCGTATTTATTTCCCACAATTTCTTTTGTATTGAAGAAGTATACCCTCTGATCCTTGGGTGCTTCCCCGCCAAATGCGAACCGGATGCCGAAGGTTTCAAAGGAGCGCCTCACATTCTCCCCCAGATCCCCGAAAAATACTGAAGGTTCGCTGGACGTATCGTAAACGTATTCACCTGGCTGCGCACAGACATCCACTACCTTTCCCTGATCCACGATCATCATACACTGCCCTTCATTGACCGCGATGACCGATCCGTTGGAGATGATGTTATCGCTTCCTTTTTTATTGGAACCTCTTTTGGAGGTTTTCCTGCTTCCTTTTACCGCAAGGATATTGGCCGGAATCGAATCACAATAAAAATACTCTTCCCACTGATCCGCCATTACCGATGCTGCCGACTGTACTGCCGCTCTGATTAATCCCATATAGACCTTCCTTTCCGTGTCTGCTGATCCAGCGAATGCATTCCGCTGCCGATGTGTGCCGGGAATCTGTTTTTATTATATGATACTGTCCCTGTTTTTGCAAAGGAAAAACCCGCCGGGCACCCATAAATAACTGCCCTGAAAATGCAAAATACAATCAGGCATCCTTTTTGCCGTCGGAACCTTTTTGGGCCGCTTTCATTTTCATTTTATTATTATACATGTAACGATCCATTTCCTCCGTAGCCTTATGCAGATCTCCATCCCGGTATTCTATAACCCCGTAAGCGAAGGAAAGCGTAATTGCGTTCACTTTACCGCAGTTTGACGCAATCAGCTTTAACTCATCCTCCAATTCCTCCCTGCACCACCTGCCGACCACTATGATGAACTCATCTCCTCCATAGCGGTAAAGCTTCTTTCCCTGTACAGGAATGGACAACAAAGCCTGAGATACACTTATAATAGCCTGATCCCCCGCCTCGTGGCCATAAGAATCGTTAATCGCTTTCAGCCCGTTCATATCTATCATAGCCAGGGTGACAGACTGCCCATTCCCTATGGATTCCAGCCTCTTTGTATAGGCCAAGCGGCTGTAAATCCCTGTATGTGAGTCGAACAATACCTTTAAAATAGTAATCAGCAAAAAGTAGGTCAACAGCATTACAGCTGTGGTACTCCATATCATGTAACGGATGACAAACACGATTTCAAGAGCACAGGCACCTGCAATTGCTATCCCCGCACAGAGCAGGAATATTGTCTCCAGCCTGCGTCCGGGCGTCTCCTGCCGTGAGGCCGTATATAAAATAAAGGCTACATAAAAGGCTGATGAAAAAAAAGGCAGTAAAAATAGCGGCCCTCTGCTATAAATGTTTCCAGGCGCCACCCAAAGCACCTGCCCCGTCCAGAAGCTTCCTAACGATAACAGCGCGTTAACTATTGCCGGCAGGCACTGCAGCCATCCCATACGGACAAGCTGGTTACGCCTGTATATCCACAACAGTACCAGCGGCGAAAGAGGAGCCGCTGCAAACTGCATCGCGCTTGTTAAAAAACGCAGGCGCCACCATTCTCCTGTCGTAATGGGGCTGACACAGCGATCCACCCAGGTGGAAAAAAGCATCAGACCTACTACTCCAAGCTCCATCAAAAACAAGTTCTTTTCCTGACGTGTCAGAAGCTGATCGGTTACTAAAATAATAGAAAAAAAGAGAAGCAGGACAACAGGGGCATAATAAGCTTGCAAAGCTTCCAAAAACATTAATTTCATAATTATTACCATCCCCAATATGATACAAAAAGTATAGCACAAAACATTTTTATTGTTCACTGCTTTTTGCTAATTTTTGAATTAAAATAAAAACCGGAATCACATGCGGTATGATTCCGGTTATACTTACCCACTTGTTATGTATTGAACGTTTAAAGCATTACTCCAGGTTATTCCATAATCTTTCATAATCAACAGAAACCTGCGTTTCTTGTGTTACGATAAACAGACGGCAGTCATGAGAAGGAATCGTAACTACCAGCTGCTTTTTCCACAGTTCTTCTTTTTCACCAGTCCTGAACCGGAAAACATGCCAATCGGAAGGAATCCCAAGCTTTTCCAGAGCATATACCCCATTCAGCTTGACTTCGGTATTATTAAGGATAAATACGATCCCTTTTTTCTTTTCTTTATGTACCATGACGATTTCCGGCCGTTCTTCGGAAAGAAAGGGTAAGGAAGGCTTCCTTCTCCTGTCCGGCTTTATGAATTCGAAAAGCTTATTCCTGCCGGCCGCTATCCGGTGAAGGGGATCGGATGTATAAATACAGCCGCCGGATACAGCTGCCAATAAGGCCAGGCTGTTAATTTCCCGGTCTGTAAGACGTATCTGGAAATCCCGGAGCATAACCGCATCCGGATCCGTCTGGTAAAAATGGTGATTGGCATAATTGTTCCCTGTCAGGCAGCGTATCATATTCCGGGGACCGAATCCGCCATCCCAGCTGGAGCCTACATCCCCTCCGATCCGCATACCGTCGGCATATCCCACAAAGGGGAGAAAAGGCGCTATACAGCCAAGCCAATAGCTGTCTTCCCCTATGGCTTCCCGGATCATCTGTAAATAATCCCGATAGTATTCGACGGACGTTTTACCGGGACTGTATCGTTTTACGCGGCTGCTGTCCTGAAGCCCCCAGAGCATAAAATCCGTTTTAAACATCCGCGCGCCCCATTTTCTGAAAGTGGTAAAAACATGCCTCATATAAGACATGGCATCCGGGTGGGAGGTATCCAGGCAATAATACTCTTCATCCTGATATCCCCAGGGCTTTGGTTCATTGTCCGTAATCCATAGCCTGACAGGCATTCCCTCCCAATCGTGCAATACCCAGTCCGGATGCTCGCTGTACAGCCGGCTTCTGTTGCCAACCATAAAAGCACCTACCCAGATTCCGGGAATATATCCGGCCTCTTTTATTTCTTTAAAAGCGGTTTCAAGCCCTTCCGGGAATCTCTCACCCGGTTCCAGCCAGTCCCCGATAGCCGTACAATACCCCACATCCAGC
The DNA here is from genome assembly GCF_003478085.1 of Eisenbergiella sp. OF01-20. Taxonomy (NCBI): domain Bacteria; kingdom Bacillati; phylum Bacillota; class Clostridia; order Lachnospirales; family Lachnospiraceae; genus Eisenbergiella; species Eisenbergiella sp. OF01-20. Next base: position 46,858 of record NZ_QUES01000023.1, read on the forward strand.
TGGAAATATTTCATATCCTTACCGCACTTTACATCGGCAAAGCCCTCCAAATATTCCTTCAGCTGTATACGGTCGAAATTCTGATAACAATAATACCAGGAACACCAGTGATACGCAGGAGGCATAAACAGCCTGGCGGACATATTCCGTCCGATTTCTTCCGCCGCCCTTTCCAGACCTTCCTCCATGGACGCTGTTAAAAGGAACTTTACCCGTTCAAAAACCACCTGTTCTCTGTTGGTATTTTCCATTCTTACATCGAAAGACAGTTGCATTACCGTTTCCAGGTTCCGGTTACCGCTTCCGTCCGTATAGGTATTCTTCTCACAGGCATCCAGTTCGCATACCGTTTCATAATGCTTCTGAGAGGCGGTATATATGGTCAGGAATTCCTTCTTAAACTGTAAAGAACATAATCCATAGCTTACAATTGTCCCTTTTTTCCGTATACTGTCTCTTCCGTAATAACCGGTATCCCCGCCCATGCCCTCCGCAGCCTGGTAAAAACCGTCCGCTGCCGTATCCGCCCTATAAAAGAAATGCAAGGTATGGACAGGACCTCTATAGTTTTCCAGAGCATATTCCAGTCCGAAGCTGTCTTTTTCTTCCTCCTGCAGGCTGCAGGATATATTCCCGTATTCCGTTACCCATACGACTTTCTTTTCTTCTTTAAGGATCTGCAATACATGGAGGGAATGCCCGTCTATGCCGGGATACATATTTCCGATAAGGCAGGAGGAACCGCTGCATACCGTAAGGCTCCTGTCCTTCTCTATTCTGCACGTTACCCCCATCTCAACATTCCTCCCCCAGATATTCATGTGCCATAACCAGCATAACACTCGCCGTCCAGGTATATGCACGATCCCGCAGGCCATCCCCCGTCTGTGCATCAAAATTTTCAGCACAGCCGCTCTGCTGTACCATTTTACAAAAACGGCGGGTTATATCCCGGACAAACACCTTTTCTCCGCATTCCCAAAGCCCGTCAGCCAGCAGCATCGTGCTCGGTGCCCATATCGGCCCTCTCCAATAGCCGTCCGCTTCATATAAGTCACTGGACGGACTTTCCGTAGCCAGTCCATAACCGGTAACAAATGTGTCACTTTTCAGCTGCTTTATCAGGTATTCCTTACAATCCGCCGGAAGCGCTTCCCCAAGTACGATAGGCAGATATAAAATCAGGCTGCAGTTTTCTACCTCTTCCCCGGTAACCGTCCTGACAGCGCGGGGCCTTCCGTTTATAAAAAGCTTATCCAACATACGGACACGCATATCGCCGGCCCGTTTCCTCCACATCATGCTATCGGCATTACGGCCGGTCTGTTCTGCCAGATAACCCAGCTCTTCCATTTGGATGATAAGGAAAGCGGCCAAATCCGGAAGGGTAACAGGGGGCAGCATACGGAAAGCCGTGGAATTATCCCAGCCGGAATCATTCCCATGTGTATATTCACAAAGCCCGTCTCCATCCTGGTCCCTGTAATTTAACCACCATTGTGTCCATTTTCCTATCTTTTCATAGGCTTCCTCAAGCTGCTCCATGTCCAGGTTCATAATCTTTCTTAACCGGCGGAAAGTCCAGCCATGAATGGGGGGTTTGCAATAATTATCAATAATTATGGAATCATTAATGCTGTCGGGGATTCTCCCCGTCGGGCTTTGCTGATCGAACAGTATCATAAACTGATCCCATGCATCAAGCGGATTATCATACGCCAGTGCCAGCGCATTAAAACAGTGATCCCAGCTCCATACATTGCACATCCAGTTTTTGGACATAAACATGGCATCTCTCTTCAGGAATCCGCATTTCTTTACTATGCTGCTCCAGTTAACATATGCCGCCTTTTCCCTGGCATCCTCATATGCAGCAGGCACAGTGGGCATGGAATGATAAAAACGCCGGAAATCATCTCTTGTATGGTTACATATCTCATCCATATCGTAGGAACGGCGGCGGTTAATCCAGGAATCCCTGACCTCTTCCAAAACCAGCAGAAATTCCTCTTTTTGTTCACAAATGTCCAGCCGGCAGTATTCCGAATTACTCACGTTCCATTCCTGCTGCAATGTAATGCTTCCCGCCTGGTTAAACAGCATATATCTCATATAGTTTTTAAAGCAGTCAGCCATATACCAGGTATCCTCACCGGAAAGAACCGGCTGGATAAAGTCAAAGGCATCCCCCGGCAGGAAATCCAGTCCGATGCCGATCCCCTCTCCCTTTCCCCCAAGCAGAAGCGTATCGGAATCCGCAAAGGCCAGTGTAATCGTCCCGTCCTCCAACAGCAGCTCCACCTTCTCCGGCTGTGCCTCTATCCGGTATGTACAGATTTTCCCCTTGTGCAGGGGAACTATCCTTGCCACATAAGGTGTTTTCGCATTTCCATGGACCGTTCTGAGATACAGGCCTTCCTCCAGCCCTGAACCCCGGAAATTTTTTCCACAGTAAGATACTGCCATATAGCTTCCTCTCATGCTGAACGGTACTTCTTTTAAATCCAGATTCATAACTTCCCTCTCCTTTTCAATCCATAAATTTGTTCTTCCCCTTATCCCTTCAGGCCGGAAAAGGTAATCCCCTCAATAAAATATCTCTGTGCCATAAAGTATACTACAATCATAGGCAAAGTAATAACAGAAGATAACGCCATCAGCAGATTCCACTCGCTCACATGCTGTCCCATAAAATTCTGCAGGGCGAGGGATACCGTTTTCAGGTTTTCCTTATCCAGATACAACAGGGGGCCCATAAAGTCATTCCAGGTATTCATAAACGTAAATACTCCCACGGTACATAAGACCGGTTTTGCCATGGGAACTATGATCCGCAGATAGATCACAAAGTAATTCGCTCCGTCCACTAAGGCCGCTTCATCATATTCTTTCGGTATCCCTGCATAAAACTGTCTCACCAGGAATACATGAAAAGCGCTTCCGAAAAAACAAGGCAGTGTCAGCGGGACAAAAGTATTGTATGCCCCCACAGCCTGCCAGATAAGGAACTGAGGGATCATCAGTACGGTCTGGGGGATCATCATGGTAGACAGCAGCAGGGCAAACCACAGGTTTTTTCCTGAAAACCGCAGCCGGGAAAACCCGAAAGCAATAAAACTGGAACTGAGTATACTCCCCAGCATGTTAATAAGCACTATGATTGCCGAATTGACAAAGTATCTGGAAAAAGGCGCCCGTGCAAAGGCATCTTTAAAATTATCCAGATTATAATGGCTGGGAAGCCATTGGATAGGTACCGTCATAATTTCCCGGTTTGTCATAAAGGAACTGCGGACCATCCCGAAAAAAGGGAACAGCATCAGAACGGATATACCGAATAGCAAAATATAGGAAATAAGTTTCCCTCTGTTCTTTTTTTTCATGATTACTCTCCATTCTCATATATTACCCATTTATCCGAAGTCTTGAATACAACAGCTGTAAGCGCCGCAATAATCAGGAATAATACCCAGGACATGGCTGCCGAATACCCCATCTGCGATTGCTTGAATGCGGTGCGGTAGACAAGCAGGGAATAGAAAAGGCTGGCATTGGAAGGCCCTCCGTCCGTCATGATATAGGATTGGGTAAACGTCTGCATGGAACCTATAATCGCCATGACAAAATTATAGAAAATAATAGGGGTCATCATGGGAATGGTAATTTTCCGGAATTTGGCAAAAGCACCGGCGCCGTCAATTTCCGCCGCCTCGTATAGCTGCCTGGATACCCCCTGCAGCCCTGCCAGATAGATAACCACCGTATTACCTGCGGCCCAGACCGCCATTACGGCAAGCGACGGAATAACCTCCTTCGGGCTGAATATAAAGTTATGCGTATGCCCCCCGAACGCTTTTATAATACTGTTCAGCAAGCCATACATAGGGTTATATATGTACATCCAGATAGCGGAGCTGGCCACTACCGGTACGATGGAAGGGATATAAAATATGGTCCGGAATACGGACAGCCCCTTCACTTTTGTATTCAGCAGCATAGCTATCAGCAAAGGAACGCACGTTACCAGCGGGACGCTGAGCAGCGTATAATATGCCGTTACCTGAAGCGATTTGATCACAAGCGGATCCTTAAAAAGATTCAGATAATTCTTCAGGCCAATGAACTCCTGGGGCGTTATCACATCCCATTTTGTAAGACTAATCCACATGCTGAACAGCATGGGGCCAAAATTAAAGCAAAGCAGACCGATAATTGCAGGGGCTATAAAGAAATATCCCCACTTCAGCTGCGTTCTGTCCTTTAACGACATCCTTTTCTTTCTTTTCATGATTTCTCTTTGTCCTCCAGTCCAAGCCCGGCCTTTTACGGATCGGGCATCCTGCACTATTTATTTATTCCCGCGGGCAACGAGCCAAACGGATGCACGAGTGCATCCACTTGGCGACTGCCGCGAGGGTTATTTATTTCCAGTAACCATCTATACTGTCGGACAAATCCAGCGATTCCAGAGCTTCTTTGGCAGATACCTCTCCCAGCCACACATTGTCCAAGGCCGGAACTATTGTATTATCCACGATAACAGGGAAATTCTTTACTCTGACATTATCGCCCAGCACCGTACTTTCGGCCTGCAGAATATTTTTAAACGCTTCACACATCTGTGCCGCATCCACCTTGGTATAAGTGGATATCCATTTCTGTTCATTTTCCCCTCCGTCAAATACCTCCAGTGTGTGAGGAAGGCCGCCGAGAGAAACTCCCTGCTCCAAAGCCGCCTGTATGGAATTGGTAAAGTTGGTAAAATACTGATAGAAATCAAATGCTTCCTTCTTATCTGCAGCGGCAGGCGACATACATAATCCCGCTGTCCAGCTGATATCTGCAGGATGTTTAAACGCCGGAATAGGAGCCACACCTACATCAAAACCTTCGTTGGTATAGTTGGCAAGCGCCCATCCGCCGTCAATTACCATAGCAACCTGCCCGTTCATTAACATGGCAGATGCATCGGAAAAAGCGCCTTTCGCCATGGCACTGGAGGGTGCGCAATGAATCACATTCCCCAAATCGGCAATAGACTGAATCACCTCGATACCGGCTTCCGACCGGATCCCAAGCTCTGTGCCTTCTTCGTTAAGTATGCCTACATCGTTCGTGTGCAGCAAAGCGATATACTTCGTCCAGTCCGTTGGCATCATGGTGCCATATACGGTGATATTATCCGGGTCAAAGCCTGCATCCCCAGGGCCGTTGCCATTGCTGTCTTTGGTTATTTTTTTGGCGTTTTCCACAAATTCATCCCATGACCAGGGCTTTGAGGCATCTGTGGAAGGAAGCGCTATTCCGTTCTGTTCCAGAAGCTCTTTATTATAATACATGCACATTGTCGTTACATTATATCCCACTGACCATACATTTTCATCTGTGGAAAAAATGGCGGAATCCACAGAAACATCGGACGGATTAACACCCGCCTCCTCATATAAAGGCTTCAGGTCCAGCAGCGCCCCCTTTTCTCCCCATTCGAAAACATTTCCTTCGGGAAGATTAAAAATATCCGGCATACTACCCGCTGCCGCCATTGTATTGATTTTACTCAGATACTCCGCATACGGGATATAATTTTCTTCAATATCAATATCCGGATTTTCTTTTTCATATTGTGCTACAATTGCCTTGTCAAATTCCTGCTCGGCATCCGAAGCCCACATATAAAAAGTGACCTTCTTCTTTTCCCCTGCCGAACGGTCGGCCTGTGATGCTTCTGTCTGTCCCGGTTCTGCCGCACTCCCGGCAGTTGATGCACTTCCACCGCCGCTCCCGCATCCCAGACATGTACATACCATACAAATTCCCACAAACAATACCAGTAACTTCTTTTTCATTTTTCAACCTTCCCCTTTCCTATCAGTTATTATCTTCGTCGACATGTATATAATATTAATTTATAGAAGCCTTTTCTAGTACAATATTGTCATGAGAATAGCACAATATTAGCTCTGTGCGGTTATTATCCTGTAATACAGGGCAAAAAAAACAGAAAGCCGCATGGTTTCATGCACACTTTCTGTATCCTTCTTTTATTCTCCGCCGCAGATATTCCTGTATTCCCGCGGTGTCAAATCATAAACCTTTTTAAAGCTTCTGGCAAAATAGTTCGGGTCATTATAACCGACCATCATTGCTATATCGGAAATAGAAAGGGGCGAGGATTCCAGAAGCTCTCTCGCCTTTTTCAGCCTCATATTTTCCAGATACTGCATCACGGTACAATTCTTTTTTTCCTTAAACCGTTTTGCCAGATAAGTCGGAACCACAAAAAACTCTCCCGCCAGTTCACTTAGATTAATTTCTTCTTTATAATGCTGTCCGATATATAGTATGACCTTATCGACCAAATCACTTCTCGACAGGATTTCTCCAATCCGGGTATTGATTTCCTCCGAATAGGCAGCGAGCCTGGCTATCATTTCTTTTTTATTTTCGAAAGCTGCCGTGGCAAAAGGAAACAGCTCCTGGCGCAGCCTGACGGGTAGCTGCAAATCATACTTTGTATATTTATTTGCTATCAATAATATAACCGACTGATATACCTGTTTAATTAAATTACAACTGGTTTCTTTTAAAAATACCGGTTTCATTATTTCATCCAGACATTCGGTATATTTGTTTTCCTTTACATTCTCCAATGCCGAATCAAAGGCTTCATAGAAAATGCCGGGCTTTTCATAAATTTGGTTTTTTATCTTCATAACCCGGTATTCCGGATGGTAAAACCGGATATTCAAGGTATCCTCAAACTGTCCGATCATCTCTTCCGGATTTCTGCATTTACCGGTCATATACACAATCTGGCAGGCATGGGAAAAACAATTTTTTCTTGTTATCGCTTCGATTTCCCTTCCAGAACAATTGTTTCCCTCCCAAATGAGCAGCAGGATATCCGTCACGCCGTAAAAACGAACGGCATTCCACCCCTGTCCGCCTTCCATAACCGCCAGTTCCTTTAAAAAAGACGCCGCCCTGCTGCCTATCTCTTTCCCTCTGATTAGGAAATACGTCCCTTCCGTATCCTTTTGTTTCTTCAAATGAAGGAAATCTGTCCAGGATCGTATGTTTTCTTCTTTTTTCTCTTCCTTGTCTCTTTCCTCTTCCAGCTGCCTGCAGACATCGCACAGCATATCTGAAAATTCCTGCTGCAGAATAGGTTTTTTAATATAGTTGATAACACCAAGCTGTATCGCTTTTTTCATATAAGCAAAGTCATCATAACCGCTGATTATTATAAAACGGGTCCGGGCCTCCGGATTCCGTTTCCTTATTTTTTCTATAAAATCCAGGCCGTTAACTACAGGCATATTAATATCCACGAAAAAAATATCAGGCTGTTCCTTTTCATAAAGCTCCAACGCTTCCACGCCATTGCCTGCCGTTCCCACCACTTCCAGCTCCATGCCGCTGCTGCGGATCCTCTGCATAATACTCTTAAGGACATATTTTTCATCATCGGCGATACCTATTCTATACATATGGTTTCTCTTCCCTTCTTTCCCCTTCTTCAGGGATTTCGAGTTCAATTCTTGTCCCATATCCCGCAGTGGAAATTATTTTTACATGGAAAGCTTCCCCGTATTCCAGATACATACGCTGTACCACATTTTTAATTCCTATATGGTTTGCTTCCGCCAGGCATTTCATGGGGTTTTCAAAAATACCGCGTATTTCTGTATGTAAAGACGCAAGCTGTTCTTCCTCCATACCGTTTCCATTATCCATCACCTCAATGTGAAGCTTATCATTATTCTGCCTTATCAAAATCGAGATACAGCACTCCTGCTGCTTTCTCTGAAATCCATGCTTAATTGAATTTTCCACTAACGGCTGCAGGATCGCTTTCAAAAATGGGGTATCCATCAGTTTGTCATCCACATCACAGAAATAGGAGAGATCATTTATTTTATATTTCATAATCAGAAGATACTGCATGGTATAAGCAAGCTCTTCCCGAAGTGTGATCCATTTGTTCTGTCTCAGATTATACCGGTACAGCTGGCCCAGAGTCTCACACACTTTTACAGCCGATTTTTCCTTTTTATTTAATATCAGGCTGTTTATAATTTCCAGAGTGTTAAAAAGGAAATGAGGATTAATCTGCCTCTCCAGAATTTTTATTTCCGCATCCTTCTGCAGTGCACTAATCATTTTATTTTTTTCTATTAAAGAAAAAATGGAGCCGGACATTTCATTAAAGCCATCTATCAGTTCGCCTATTTCATCAGAATACGTATTCTCCATCTGAATCCCTATATTATTGTTCCGTATTTCCAGCATGGCATCCGCACAGTCCAGGATAGGGTTGGTCAGATACCTGGATACCGCAGCCGCCACCACTATCAGCAGACATCCTACAAAAATAAGAACGCCCACAAATACAAAAACCATCATCGGATTGCTTATTTTCTGGAATTTTTCATCCACTACGGTAATCAGGTTCCATGTAAAAAAATCTGTTTCAATCTGTGTTTTAGAAACAAAAAAACGGTTTTCCGCCTTAACCACATGAAAAGGCATTGTCTTTATCTTCCCTTCCAGATCCGTATCCTCCGGCAGCCCGGAGCAATCAAGCCCTCCGTCCGGATCTTCCAGAGCAAGCCAGGTCCCTTCATAGCTTGTATCCAGCAGCTTATATATATTTTTTAATGGTATGGTAATAACCAGGAAACCGGTTCTTTCCAGCGTATTATAATCATGGACAACATAATAAATTGTCATATTCCATTCCGGATGATTCCTGTATATTCCTTTTTCGCTGCCTTCTCCTGTTTCCACATATTTTCCGTTTGCTAACAGCTCCTCATACCAATCCTTCTGCTCAATATCCACACTATAATCCAGCCGATAGCTGTCCGTCCCGGTTACCTTCGTCCCATTTAATGCAATGACGGCGAATTGGTTTCCCTCATACAACGTACTGAGGCTGCCAAGAAAAGCTCTGGCATTTTCCTCCATTTCCTGTCTGCGCTGAACGGATACGCTTTTTTTAAATATATCCTGCATCCAGTTACTGTAACAGATATTATAGGCCAGACTCTGCATATTTTCAAAATACCCCTTTATCCCCTCTTCTTTTTCAGCTTCGATACTCTTCACATGCTTAATAACCGTGCTTTTCCAGGAATTGCTGTATAGGATGCCAAATACCACCGATGTAAACAAAACCGCTCCCAGAAAAGTACACATTACGAAAGTAACCGTTTTCTTTTTTAGTCCCATATGCATAAAACGCGCCCTGATTTCTTCCGTAAAATGCCTGAATTCAGAACCTAATAATCCTTTTTCCACCTTCCTGCCCCCTTCCCAAATCCGATGAGTTCATTATAGCATTGCAGATCCGGCAATGCTACTACGGAAAGGATGTCTCCATTATCCATATTCTCTTTATATCACTATGCATAAAAAAAGGAACAGCTGTTTAAAAGCCATTCCTTTGATTCCATTTCACACATTGTTTTTTAATACTTCAGCCCTTTTACATGCGCGAGCGCCCTGTCATAGGTTTCCATATCCGGCAGATGCTCCAGCAGTACAGGAAGATCCCTGTCTAGATCTGCAATATGCCGCAGATACATCCCCAAATCCACACAGCCCTCTCCGGCAGGGACCTCATGGATAGCCACTGTGGTCCCGCTTTCCATTAAGCAGTCCTTCAGATGGCAGCTCCTGATGCGGCTGCCCAGCAGGGAAAAAGTCCTGTCCGCCAATTCCTCCTGGTGGGTATAATTCCAGGGATCCTTTATAAAATTCACCATATCCATATGGACAGCGAAGCTTTCCCTGTCCACATCCTTTACGAACTGCAGATACTGCTCCGGAGAATCCGGCAGCATCCACTGCATCGGCTCCAGCGCATAACAGGTATATTCCGGCTTTACGGTATCGCAGAGGCTTCGAATGAATTCCACATTTTCTTCGTACAGCTTTGGGGAATAATTATCCCCGTAGCAGCCGTACCATACGGTTCCCGCCGCTCCTGAAACATTCACACAGCACTCCGCCCGGACATAATCGGCAAGACGGAACTGCTCCAGACAGGCTTCCCTTGCCAGGCGAGCCTCCTCCGGTGCCGTATGGTGGGGCGAATTCCATACTCCTACCTCCGCAATCATAATGTCCCGTTCATGGGCCGCCTTGACATAAGCATCGATCACGGATACGGATGCCTTATAATTTACCGGAAAGGAAGCCGCCCGGTACCCCTTTGCAGCCAGAATATCCGCCCATTCCTCCGGCGTCCGGTGCGCCGGTACAGCATTCAAACCCAGTCTCATCTTATCATTACCCCCGTTCCCTATGGACTTTTTACCATTATATACGGTATCCGGTATGAGGTCAAAGTACAGGCCCACTTTATTTACAGATGACATAAAAAATATGGGCGCAATCAGGCTTTTACCGGCTACCGATAAACCCTGCCTATTAAAAAGGAGCAGCAAGAGAAGCTGCTCCAATGTATTTTAGTGAATATCTTTAATCTTCCAATAGCCTGTTTTTTTGGAACCAACCCTCATAATAATTTCTGCTTCCCGCAACTGTCTTGTTACACGCCTGACTGTGCTTTCGCTAATTTCTAATTTATCACTAATTTCTTTTGCTGTTATATATGGTTCATCTGCCAATATCAATAAAACTCTTTCCATTAATTCATTTAATCGGTCATTCCTTATAAAAGTTATTGGCTGCGGTTTTTCAAACGGGAACACTACCTTTATAAAATGATCCGATATATGAAATACACTAATCCTGTCGTGGTGAAAGAATATTACGGAGCGTGGTATGGATCCGTTTTGCATATAATTCATCTATCATAGCTGTTGTCATAGGTTGTAACTTTCCTACAACTATCGTATAGCCGACATCATGAAGGCAAAAAGACGGCATCCGCACATGACTTGGACACTTACCATTATACTATTCCCCTTTACAAATGAATCCCAAGTCCGTTCCCCAGCTTTTTCCCCTCCAGCAGATATTGCTTTGCCGCCGTCTGGAATTGCAGACGCCCCAGCCTGAACACCTTTAAATTCAAATGCAGGCTGAACCAGCCGTACTCATTTATCCCATATTCCCCATACTCCCGGAAGCAGTTTTCACACCAGTATGTTATATCCCGGAAGGTATCCCAATAAACTTTTTCCCCAATCCCGCGCTGTTGCTTGTTTCACGTTTTTTCATCCTCCCCCGATTTTATAGAAAAAGACTCTCTGTCAGCCATAATTGATTGACAGAGAGTCCTCATCCGTTATTATTAAGTGCCGGCAACCGGACTTGAACCGGTACGGGATTGCTCCCGAGGGATTTTAAGTCCCTTGCGTCTGCCAATTCCGCCATGCCGGCAGACCATCCGCAGCCTGTGTGCAGAAGCTGCACATGTCTGTGGATAATGGATGGAGGTGGATTCGAACCACCGAAGCAATTTGCAGCAGATTTACAGTCTGTCCCCTTTGGCCACTCGGGAATCCATCCATTTTCTATTGCCGGAGACGGATATCCGTCTCCAACAATATACATTTAACCATACCTTTATCGGAATTGCAAGAAATTTTTTCGGCTCGTTTTTAAATCCGAAACAGTTTGGACAAGCCGGAACTGTTACTTAAATCCACCGGTTTTCTGACAGGCTCATTCCTGTGCTGCAGGATGATGCCTGAAACGGGAGGCAGCGTCACCGTTATTTTCCCCGCGTTTACCGGATAAGACACCGGTTCTGTTTGGTATCCTTCCCTTCCGGTGAACATGAGCCTTGTCATTTCCGCTTCCCTGGGTATCCCCAGTTCCCAGACGGACAGCTCCTTCGTCATTTCATGGTCATTGTTGTTGATAAGTATGATGGAATGGTTATCTTTTGTAAAACGGGCGTAACCGATCATGTTGTAGCCGGTGAGCATCCATTTGATGGATCCGGTTTTGAATTCCTGGTTCTCCTTGTGCACACGGATGATATCCCTGTGGTAGGCTATCATCTCTTTATCCTCTCTTCCCCAGGGATACGTGCGCCGGTTATCCGGATCGGTGAAACCGCACAGCCCCGCCTCATCTCCGTAGTAAATGGTGGGTGCCCCGGGCCATGTCATCTGGATCAATACCGCTTCCCTCATTACCGCCCCGTCCACTCCCTGATTGGCCGCCTCCGGTCCCAAGGTATTCATACGGCCCACCTTTTTATTGGTGCGGGTCAGGAAACGGGAATGATCGTGGTTGGAAAGTTCATTCATGGCAACCTGCATGGATGGAGTGGCAAAGCAAGCGCTGTGGTAGCCCATGGCCCCCCAGAAGCTTTCCCCATTGCCGTACAGATCCTGCCGGTAGTCGTCGCTGTGCTTCTGCATCCCGGTAAGGAACCAGGTAACCGGTTCCATAAAAGCGTCATAATTCATCACCGTATCCCACTGATCCCCCTGAAGCCAGGAGGAAGGATCCCCGTAATGCTCCGCCAGTATAATCGCATTGGGATTGGCACTTTTTACGCTTCTGCGGAAGTCCCGCCAGAAACGGTGGTTAAAATCCGGGGAATGGCCCAAATCGGCAGCCACATCCAGTCTCCAGCCGTCTGCGTTAAAAGGAGGGGAAACCCATTTGGCGGCAATTTTCATAATGTATTCATAAAGCTCCCGGGAGCCTTCATAATTCAGCTTGGGAAGGGTATCATGGCCCCACCAGCCGTCGTAGGTAGGGTTATAAGGAAACCGGTTCTCATCGTGGAACATGAAATAATCATGGTACGGACTATCCCTGTCAATAAAAGCGCCCTTGGCATAACCTTCCCTGCCCTCGTAAATCCGTTCCCGATCCAGCCATTTATTAAAGGATCCGCAATGGTTGAACACACCATCAATAATGACGCGCATCCCTCGCCGGTGGGCTTCCCTTACCACCTTGATAAACAGCTCGTTGCTGGCCTCCAGGTTCGCCTTGTTGGTCACGCGGTTGATGTAACGGCCGGCAAAACGGTTTTCGTGCTGCCAGTCCGGAAGAAGATCCCCTTCTTCCGATACTATTTTACCTACATGGGGGTCAATATAATCATAATCCTGTATGTCATATTTATGGTTGGACGGCGATACGAACAGGGGGTTAAAGTAAATCACATCGATACCCAGATCCTGCAGATAATCCATCTTATCCAGGACACCCTGCAGATCCCCTCCGTAAAAATCCCTCACGTCCATCTGGGAAGGATACCGGTACCAGTCTTCCACCTTTCTGGATTTATCGCCGATATAATGGTATTCTCCCGTAAGTACATCGTTGGCGGGATCGCCGTTATAAAAACGATCCACATATATCTGATACATCACCGCACCTTTTGCCCAGGCCGGTGTGGAAAAACCGGGAATAATGCAGAAATGATAATGCTCCTCGGTCTGCTTTACCACGCCTCTTGTATCAAAATAGCACCTTGCTTTTCCCGACTGTACTTCAAAGTAATAGGTGATTTTATCGTTATCCAGCTGCTGCCGGTATTCGTAATAGTCAAAAAGAGAATCTGACGATGCTTTGAACATCAGATTCTTCTGGCCCTGACAGACAAAAAATACCCGGTCCAGATTGTTCTTTTTTGCCCGGAAGGAAATCGTCACTTCACTGTATGGTGCCGGTTCTGCCGGTGATATAAAATTTTCCGTGGTATCACTGAACAGAGCTCTTTTGCTGAGGACCGGCCGCATGCTGCTGATATACTGATGCTGTTCGCCCCGCAAAAACCGTTCAAAATTCATAATACAAACACCCTTGCTCTCATGCATTCCTTGGTACATACCCGGGAATGCCTAAATTTGGAGATATTCCTTCTCCATTGTAACGTAAAGCCCGCTTACATTCAAGCCTTTTCCCATAAGGCTTTCCCTTCCTGACGGACAGTAAAAAAGACAGCTTTTTATGGCTGTCCTTTTTAGAGAAGGTATTTCTTATGGGGTATAGCAAAAAACTATATAATGTATTGGGGGGGGTTACGAATATTATAATAGCAAACCCATCCCATTTTGTACATACCCAGAATTCACAAATATCACAAATTCATCCTATCATTTTCAGTACTTTTTCACAATTGACTAAATGGTAACTGTATCGAAAAAGGGCTTATCCTTCCGGAACAGGTCTTCAAACTCTTCCCGGGTGATTTTTTCTTTCTGCAGAAGAAGTTCTGCGGAACTGTGGAGAACCTCCATATTTTCCAGAATAATCTCCTTTGCCTTACTGTAGCATCTGTCAATGATTTCTTTGACTTCTTTGTCAATTTCCCCGCTGATCAGCTCACTGTGGGATTTGGCATGGGCCAGATCCCTTCCGATAAACACTTCATCATCATCGTCGTCATAGCATACCACACCGATATTGTCGGACATACCAAAGCGGGTAACCATCTTTCTGGCAAGCTTGGTGGCTTTCTTGATATCGCTGGATGCCCCGGTGGTAATATCGTCAAAAATGATCTGCTCTGCAATACGGCCGCCCAGGGAAACCATGATTTCTTCCTCCAGCCTGCCCTTTGTCATAAACATATCGTCCCGTTCGGGAAGCGGCATGGTATAGCCGGCGGCACCGATACCTGTGGGGATGATGGATACGGTATAAACCGGCCCCACATCAGGAAGCACATGGAACAGGATGGCATGGCCCGATTCATGGTAGGCGGTGATTTTCTTCTCGGCATCGGAAATAATGCGGCTTCTTTTCTCCGAACCGATCCCTACCTTGATAAAAGCTCTCTGGATATCTTCCTGGGCCACAAACACCCGATCCGCTTCGGCAGCCAGGATAGCGGCCTCATTCAAAAGGTTTTCCAGATCCGCCCCGGTAAAACCGGCGGTCGTCTGGGCGACCTGTTTTAAATTCACGTTTTCTGCAAGCGGCTTATTCCTGGCATGAAGCTTCAGAATATCCTCCCTGCCGCCCACGTCAGGTGTCCCCACACTGATCTTGCGGTCAAAACGTCCCGGGCGCAGAATGGCGGGATCCAGGATATCCACACGGTTGGTTGCCGCCATCACTATGATGCCTTCGTTCACGCCGAAGCCGTCCATTTCCACAAGCAGCTGATTCAGGGTCTGTTCCCTTTCATCATGTCCGCCGCCCATACCGGTGCCCCTGCGTCTTGCAACCGCATCAATTTCATCGATAAACACAATACAGGGTGAATTTTTCTTAGCTTCCTCAAACAGGTCACGGACCCTGGAAGCACCCACACCTACAAACATCTCCACGAAGTCGGATCCAGATATACTGAAAAAAGGAACATTGGCTTCCCCGGCGATCGCCTTGGCGAGCAGAGTTTTACCGGTTCCGGGAGGGCCCTCCAGAAGAACCCCCTTGGGAATCCTGGCACCGACCTTGGTAAACTTGGAAGGCTCTCTCAGGAAATCCACTATTTCCTGCAGCTCCTCTTTTTCCTCCTTCAGCCCGGCCACATCCTTCAGCGTTATTTTATTCTCATTTCCCACACTCATTCTGGCGCGGCTTTTGCCGAAATTCATCATTTTGTTGCTGCCGGCGCCTGCTCCAGCATTCTGGGCATTCATCATCATAAAGAAAAATACCATGATGACAACGCCAACCACCAGTACCGGCAGCATGGAATTCATAAACCAGCTTTCTCTGGGCACATCACGCACCACCGGATCAATACCGCTTTCTTCAAAAAGCGTAATGGCTTCCTCCACATTCGTCACATAGACGGTACGGTTATCCCCGCCCTTGAGCATAACGGTGACGGAACCGGTGGGGGTTTCCTTATTCTGGCTGATAATGGCGCTGCTTACATTACCCGCCTCCAGATCCTTTTCCAGTGCCCCTCTGGTATAATTGTCCTGCATCTGGTTCATGGAACTGGACCACACCATCAGAAGAAGCGCTCCGAGCAGTAAAATAAAGATCAGATTAAAGCCCCTGATATTTTTTCCCAATGTCTTTCCTCCTTTTTCAGAAGATCCCTGCAGCCTCAGACGCATGCCAACCTTCTTTTTTTTTCAAACGAAGAAGCTGCTTTACGCAGCTTCTTTATCAATTAATCATCAAATTCCACCACACCAATGTACGGAAGATTTCTGTATCTCTGGTCATAATCAAGCCCGTAGCCCACCACGAACTCATCTGGAATCCGGAAGCCGGTATAATTCACATTTACATCCACAACTCTTCTTTCCGGTTTATCAAGAAGGGTGCACAGCGCCAGGCTCTTTGGCCCTCTGTCCCTCATCATTTCCATCAGATAACTCAGGGTCCTGCCGGAATCCACGATGTCCTCCACAATGATAACTTCCTTATCCTTCAGAGGTTCATCCAGATCCTTCACGATTTTGACAATACCGCTGGATTTGGTGGAGCTTCCGTAGCTGGATACGGACATGAAGTCCAGGGAAACCGGAACGGTAATCCTCTTGGCAAGCTCACACATAAAAAAGCTGCCGCCCTTCAGCACACAAACCAGATGGACCTGCTTTCCCGCATAATCCCTGCTGATCTGATCGCCTATTTCCTGGATTCTCGCATCCACTTCCTCTTCTGGTAATAAAACCCTGACTCTTTCAGCCATTTTCTTTTCCTCCTCTTATGTGTATACGGAGTACCCATTTTGTGTCTTCCGTTACCTTCACTGCACTGCTTATGCGGTGCCCCACAACCCAGAGGATATGGCTGCCGTCCGCAAGCAGAAGCAGATTTTCTCTTTTCTCTACCGGGATCTTTTCCTGGATCAGGTAATCCTTCAGACGTTTCTTCTGAAGCCTGTCATTGATGGCAAGATAGTCCCCCGGCCGTCTGGTCCGAAGTACCAGAGATTCTATTCTATCATAATCCAACCATTTCGTACATGTTTTTTGTGGAATAATCTGAGAATTTTCCCTTGCAAACACGGAAAATTCCAAGACTCCCGCTTCTCCTGCATCGATTTGCCAAACGGGCGCTTCCTGTTGTGTCTCTTTCTTCCTTTTTTCCAGCAGTTCTTTCCGGATCTCATAGTAAAAAGCAGTTTCCGGAACGGACTCTTCTCCCGCGTCGCCGTTCTTTTCCCGCAGGACGACCTCTCCGAAGCTGCGAACCGCCTCCAGTCCATAGGGAAGCATGATCTTTCTTCCCCCCTGTTTATGGAACAGGGCCTCCACATCAAGGATATGGCTCATCCCGATATCCTTCCCGCCTTTGGATAACTCCTTCAGAACCAGCTTCAGCATATGCGTACGCAGCAGTTCTTCCTCTCTTCCAAAAGCCATCACATCGATCCGGATTTCCGGACCATCCGTACCGCGGCGGCAGCGTCCCAGCGCTTCCCGGGCCATCCGGTTCACATAGTCTGCTGTCAGCATGAGCAGCTCCGCTTCCTGTGCCAGGTGGATGTCGGCCTCGCGGCAGATCTCTTCTTTGGCAAAAGGAAGGATATGGCGGCGGATTTTATTTCTGGTATAAGTATCCGTATCATTACTTTTATCTATACACCAGCTTATGTTATTTTTTTTGAGCCATTCTTCGATTTCCTCTCTTCCCACGCACAGAAGAGGCCTGATAATCGAATCCCTTACGGGGCGGATGGATGCCATACCGTCCAGTCCGGTCCCCCGGAACATGTGGAAAAGCAGGGTTTCCGCCCGGTCATTCCGGTTGTGCGCCACAGCGATCCGGTCCGCCCCGAAATCGGCCGCCGCTTCTCCAAATGCCCGGTACCGGACCTGTCGGCCCGCCTCCTCCACGGAAATCCGCTGCTGCCCCGCCTCCTGTTCCACATCAGCTTCCGTGAGATAAAAGGGGATTCCCAGCCCCCTGCAGCTCTCCTCCACGTAGGCGGCATCCTCCCCCGCTTCCTTCCGGATCCGATGATTCACATGCACAGCCGCCAGCTTCCAGCCGCAGCGGTCCGAAAGCCGGGCAAGCACATGGAGCAGGCAGACAGAGTCCGCCCCTCCGGACACCCCTATCACGATCCTGCTTCCCTCTGCTGCCATATGCTGCTCATCCATATAACGACGGATTTTTTCTATCATTTCTTACTTGCCTTCAGCCCTTATTTTCTTTTGTAGTAACAATTCGGCCAAAGGCTGAACGGTTACCTTTTGTATACTATATCCAAAAAACGGGGAAAAGTCAAAAATCCTGTGACCTTTCCCATATTCCCGCGGTCAGGACTGTCATGTCGTCCCGTATCCGCCCCTGGCACTGTTCGATGGCATATCTCATAATGGAATTGGCAAGTTCTCCGGGAGAAACCGCCCCGATACGGCCAATCATGCTTTCCAGCCTGTCCTCTCCGTCCCCGTCCGGCCAGCCTTCCGTCATTCCGTCGGAAAGCATGATTATGTAGTCGCCATCCATCAGCTGGCAGTCCGAAGGTTTTGCCTGGGCATGTCCGAAAGCGCCCAGCGGAAAGGTTCCTCCGTCTATTTTTTCCACAATACTGCCTCTTTTTATAAAACTCACGGCAGCTCCGGTTTTCATGAAACGGCAGCTCCCCTCGCACAGATCCACGCTGCACAAATCCAGGGTGGGCATGTTTTCTTCCCTGCCCTCACTGGCTACCGCGCTGTTGACCAGCTGCACGGCCATCTCCAGTGGCAGGCCCGCTTCCAGCATGGCCTCCGTCATATCCGCCACCGCCTCGCTGTCCCTGCAGGCATTTTCCCCGGATCCCATCCCGTCCGACAGAACCATGGTAAAATTCCCGTCATCCGCTTCAAAAAAAGCGTAATTATCACCGGAAACTTCCTCCGTCTCCTTCACCGCCCTGGCCGTTCCGGTCATATAGCAATAAAAAGGTTCTTCTTCAAAGAAAAAACACAACGGCGTCTGACCGATGAAAAATGGATTCCTTTTAGCGGAAACCAGACGCATATCCAACAGCACGGACAGGTAATCTGCGGCATCCTCCACAGTCCGGGACGCTTTTCCTCTGGTTGACAGCAGCACGGAAAGTTCCATGCGTCCGTCCCCCTTCTGCACCAGATACACATCCTTCGCCACCAGTCCCTCCCCCAAAAGCCCTTTCGCTATCTGCTTCTGCCTACGGCCTCCCAGGCTGATGAAACGGACCGATTCTTCCGCTACCTGATTCATCATATCCGCCATTTCCTTCAGGTTTCCCGCAAACAGCTGCCGGCCCTCCGTCAGCTTTCTCCTCATAAGGAAAACGGCTCTCGTCTGCCTGGCGGCAGCTTCCCCGTCCGCCTCCGCATTTTCGCCCTCTTCCCCGAATATCTGCGCCAGATTCTGAAACGTATCCGCACAAACTTTCATTTTACGCCTTCCATATTCCAAAAGATAAACGGACTGTGCCGTATCCGCCGTGTCCTTGTTTCTCATATTCCATCCCGCCTTTCCTCATTATAGGGCTCTCACTTTTCCGTAACCGTTCAGACAAGTTTGAACCGTTACCATTTTCCATCCATTATAACGGACGGTCTTTGCAGGATTTGTCAAAGCATAGGGGGATGTCCTCATTTTTTTTCCGGTTATTTTTTTCTTTTCCCGCAAGAGCTTATATTTTCAGCGTTTTTTACTGTCAGCTTTTGCTGTTGTGAGTCGTCCGGGGTCACTTCTTATAACAAAGAGTCCGGATCGCCGAACTCTCCTATGAAATAAAAAAACAGCGAAAGCAGGCCGAAGCCCCTTCCGCTGTCCGATTTCCCATTTATTCTTCCGGTTTATATATGATTTCCCCTTCATTGACGAGGCCAAGCTTATCCTTGGCTACTTCTTCCACATACTTTTTGGTCTGGGTATATTTCCGGTATTCTTCTATTTCTTCCGTCCTGGCATTTTCCGCATCTATCTGCTCCTGGAGAGCCTTTTCCCGTGCGGCGTAAGTCTCCTGCTTCTGCTTAAGCTCCACGCTTTTGAAGGAAACCACAACAAGGAGCATCAGCACTACCGTCAATACCAGGAACATTCCCAGGCGGTTCTGTCTCTTCTTGCGGAAAACCACTTTTCTTTTTACCATATCAAATTTCCTTCTTATTCCGCCTTTTTTCCTGACGTTTACATAGCTTCATTTTAATCGCTTTCCTGCATGCAGTCAACCTGTATTTTACCTGTCTGCGGCGTATTCTGGCTTCCCTTGCCGCCCTGCGCGCACCCCTCCCCGCCAGCACCTTCAGCTTATGCCAAACAAAGCGCACAGGGGCCGTCAGCTTCCACAGGAACCTGCCTATCAGGGACAGCAGCTTATTTACCGCTCCGGATACCACATTTACAAAAGGTGTACTCACCGTTTTTTTATACAGAAGCATTCCCGTACCGGCACCGATGACGGAAAACCACCGGAACATCCCGCTGTTTTCATAGTAAAGCATATAAAAAATACCTGCCGTTGCCAGAATCCAGAAAGCCAGATCCTCCAGCGAAAGCAGGAACCATCCATGGGGAATGATTCGTCTGAGTATACGGAACAGATCGTAGATAAAGGTAATAATAACTCCCAGGAGAAAGGAGTGCAGCATGAAAACTCCTTCTCCTGCAATTACCGGGCTCACGGCGCACCTACTTGAAAAGCCTGGAGAAAAGGGATTCCCCTTTTCCGCCATAGCCGGTGTTCTCCGAATAAGTAAAGCTGTCTATTTTACCGTCCACATCCACCTCGCCCTTATCGAGCATAAGCCGGCTCACATGCAGATCGCTCCCTTTTATCATGAGCATCCCCTGTTCGGTTTCCAGGAGAACCTCCGCCACATCAAAGGAAAGCACGTCGCAGACACCGCTGATATTGCAGATTCCTCTGTCCGTCAGAACCAATTTATGCTGTCTTACTCTGGTGGTATTCAAATCTTCCATAGCTGGGGCCTCCTCACGTGTTCTTATAGAATATATGTGAAAAGGCCCTTATTTATGACTGTATTATCCCCCGCCGTCTGCCTTTAGCCGGAAAATCCCGATTCCAGCTTCCTGATTTTCTCCTCCAGTTTCCCGCGAAGCTCTTCCAGCCACTGCGGCTCCTCCCCAATTACCGAACTGACACACCGGATGAGTCCGGCATAGGAATGCAGATTCACAAACCTGCGCATAAGCGGCAGAAGCGCCTGGGTTTCCTCCGTGTAAGAATATTCTCCTGCATAGCCTTCCAGAAAAGACGTCCATGCCGTTTCCAGACTTTCTCCTTCCAGCTCCTGGGCAAGGGAATCCCGCACCTGCTCCAGATCCAATCCATACCAGCAGTAAATCCCATCGTCAAAATCTATGACACTGCATTCCTTTTTCCCTTCATCCCAGAATACATTATCGGGTTCAAAATCATAGTGGATCAGCCCATAGTTCCCTTTTGTCACGGGCAGGCTGTCCAGAATAGCCTCCACCGCGGCCAGCTCCGCAAACGCCTGCCCGCAGCCATGATATTCCTCCAAAGTCTTTGCGATCCCTTCCAGAATATCCTTATGGTTCCGCTTCTTCACTGCGGGAACGTATTCCGCAGAAAGGGCATGCAGCCTGCCCAGGGCGCTTCCATAGGCAAGCATCCGATCCCGTCCATAATCGGTTTCAGATATGGGTACCCCATCCACCTTCTCAAAAACTGCTGCAAAATACGTTCCGTATCCGGTATCTGCCGTCACCAGTTCTTCTCCCGACAGAGCCTTCACCGGTTTCATGGCTGGATACCCATTCTTCAGCAGATAGTGTATAAACTCCAGTTCTCCCCTGATATCCGTCTCCAACTTCTCACTTACGGGAGCCATACGCAGGAAACAGACCCTGCCCTGCCTGGTAAAAGGATAAACCGCATTGGAAGAAATACGGAAATATCCCAACATTTCCTCCAGGTTTTCCTCATCATGCTCCCAATAGGACAGTACCTTTTTGGCCAAATCATAATTTTCAAATAAATAAACGAGCTTCAGCATTTTCTAACCCTTTCGTGTACATAAAAAACAGCACTCCCGGAAAACAGAAGCGCCGTAAATTTACCACTCCATATAAAAGGATGAATGCTGTCAGAATTATCCCCTCACGTGAGCCGTACGTCTTTGCTTTCCGGAATTCCCATTATCAGTTTTCTTCATAATACGACTCACCTGCCTTTCTGATTATAATAATAGAAAAAACTGCTGCAAAAGTCAAGGGTATCCCGGTAATTACAGATATTTTCTGTCCACTGCCGGTAAAAGCCCTTTCACCGTCTGTCTGCTTACAGATACCGGAACAGTTCCTTTGCCTCTTCCTTCCTCACCGTCTCCTGTACATCCAGAACTTCCACCTTCACATCTTTGTTACCGAACTGAATGGTAATGATATCCCCTTCCTTTACATTGGAAGAAGCCTTGGCCGGCTTATCATTAATCAGCACACGCCCTGCATCACACGCCTCATTGGCCACTGTGCGCCTCTTTATCAGCCGGGATACCTTTAAATATTTATCCAATCTCATGTTTTTCCTCCTCCGGTTTTATATTCCTCCGAATAACTTCCCACGCGCTGCAGGAAATCCTGATATGCAACAAAATGGCTGCCAAAAATAGATTGGCAGCCACCGTTACTTGTCCATTATAAACGAATACGTGCAACTATTCCGTACCTTCGCAGTAACTGCGCCGGCCTGCCGAACAGTTATGGGTCCATTCCGATTATGCGTTCAGCATATCCTTTAAAGCTTTTCCTGCTTTGAACTTGGGAGCCTTAGAAGCAGCAATCTTCATAACTTCGCCGCTCTGAGGATTTCTTCCTTCTCTGGCTGCTCTTTCAGATACTTCGAAGGTACCGAAGCCTACCAGCTGTACCTTTCCGCCTTTTTTCAGTTCATCTGCTACTACATCAGTAAAAGCTTTCAGAGCTTTTTCTGCATCCTTCTTGGAAATTTCAGCTGCGTCAGCCATAGCTGCTACTAATTCTGTTTTGTTCATTATGAACTCCTCCTGTAATCACTGTAAATTATTTCTGTATGCAAAAGAGTTGAATCTCTCAGACACTATATTATATATATACGTTTATGCCCCCTTTGTCAAGTATTTCCCTTGAAAAACCTGGGTTTTTCGGATAAATTTAACCCTTTTTTAATAAAGAAGCTGTCAAAAAAAGACGCACCGCCGTTTTTACGTGTGCGCCTTTTTTGTCGATTTTACATCTATTTTAATACATTGTCCAGAAAAGCTTTTTTTTCGGATTCCTGTTTGAGTAAATTCTCCAGTTTTTCCCTGTTTCTCCCGGGTATCCAGGCTTTTCCGTTGTTATAATAAAAGTTAACAATTTTCCAGAATTTTTCCGGGTAGGAAAAGCGGTAATACAGCTGCATCCGGTCCTCATCCGTCAGATTTCTTTCGGTTTCATAGGCTGTCAGGATATTCAGGCCCAGGCTGACCGACCAGCTGTTTTTCTCCAGAAGCTTCCTGAGAAACAGATAAAGATCACGGACAGGGTTATCCAGCAGATACTTTTCAAAATTGATGACGGAAAAGCTGCCCTGGGTAAATAAAAGGTTATGGTATTGGAAATCCCCATGGCAGAAATTACCATTCGTCCTCACGGTGTTTTCATCAAAGGCGGCTGTACATTCCCGGAGTTCCTCCACGGCGGACAGGGCTTTTTCGTAGAAAAAATCATAATGATGAAGAAGGTAGATTTCGAATTCCGTTTTCTGGCCTTTTTCCCGCAGATAACGGCGTACCTTCTTCAGCTCCCGGTTATGCTTGACATATTCATTTTCCATACAGAAAGCGGGCACATCATAATCCCGGGCAAGCCCGGGCAGGCACATGGCCTTATGAAGCTTCCCCAGTGTCCTGGCCGCGCTCTGGCATTCCCGCACATCCTTGAGGTTGCATTCCCTGCCTTCAAAATAGGTCTTTACAATGTAAGGGACCCGATCCTGATCAAAGGAGATCAGTTCCCCTTCCTTATTTCTTTTGAGCTGTTCCACCTGGGAAAAACCACTTTCCTTCACAGACTCCAGCAGTTTTTCCTGTATCTCCAGCCGGGCTGAAGGGCCTGTATACTCCTTCAGGATAAACCAGCCCTCCTGGGTTTCTCCCAGAAGCGCTCCTCTCCCCTTTATTATCCGAAGAAGCTCTATTTCATAATTCTCAAAAACGCTTGCCGATCTGTCATTCACTGATAATACCTCCTGCCTGCTGTCCGGTCAGCGGTAATTTTCTGCCGCTAGGTATTACCTATCATATGAGAGGGAAGCTCAAGTTATGTTTCTTTCGGAAGGTTTGAGAGCAAATATTCTTTGGAATTACGGGAAGGATCCTCCAGGACAAGCTGAAGCAGATCCTGAAGGGCCTGTCCAAGCCGGGGGCCGGGTTTCATGCCGGCCGCAATCAGATCCCTGCCGGTCACAGCCAGATCCTTGAGGGCAAGACAGTCCCCTTCTTCCCGTATCTGTTCATATATATCCTGAAGGCTGTGCAGCCATTCTTCCTTCTGTATGCGCTGGTAGTCACTCTGCGCCGCCAGATCCGCACGTTTCACCTCCAGCAGCAGGGGGAACAGTTCCTTCCCCACTTTTGATGCCGCACGCCGCACGGCCTTTTTATCCGGCAGGATTTCCATGTCGTGCCAGTATACCAGTTCCCGGACCCGGTCTATGGTGTCATTGTCATAGCGGAGCCGTTTCAGTATCTCTTCTGCCATTTTGCTGCTCCATGCGCCATGTCCGCGGAAATGATCAATCCCGTTTTCATCCGTGGAAGCGCAGTCCGGCTTACCAAAGTCGTGGAAAAGCATGACAAGGCGCAATACCCTGTCCGGCCTGACAGCCTGCATGGCCAGCAGCGTATGCTCCCCTACATTCCGGCAGTGGTGGGGATTTCGCTGCGGGGTCTGCATAAGCCGGTTGAACTCCGGCAGGATGACCCCGGTAATACCGGTTTCCCATGCAAGGATCAGATTCTCGGGATGAGGACTGATCACAAGCTTTGTCAGCTCGGTCCGGATACGCTCCGCGCTCACCTTTTTCAGATTTCCGGCATGGCCCCGTATGGCCGCCTTTGTCTTTTCTTCTATAGAAAAACCAAGCTGGGCGGAAAAACGCACAGCCCTCATAATCCGCAGGGCATCCTCGGTAAATCGTTCATCGGCATCCCCCACGCAGCGCACAATTCCTTTTTCCAGGTCTTGTTTTCCGGAAAAAGCATCCACCAGCCCGCTTTCTTCATTATAGGCCATAGCGTTAATGGTGAAGTCCCTTCTCTTCAGATCTTCAATGAGGTTTGCGGTAAAAATCACCTCTTTTGGATGCCTTCCGTCCTCATATTCCCCATCCACCCGGTAAGTGGTGACCTCATAACCCTTTTTATGCAGCATGACCGTCACCGTACCATGCTGGATTCCCGTATCAATGGTGCGGCGGAACAACGCCTTCGTCTCCTCCGGCCTGGCCGAGGTGGTGATATCCCAGTCGTCCGGGGTCCGTGATAGAAGGGAATCACGGACGCACCCGCCCACCGCAAAAGCTTCATGCCCTGCATCCTGCAAGGTGTGTATAATATAACGGACATCCTCCGGAAGCTGTATGTTCATCTTTTCTGCGTCCCTCCTGTTTCCTTAAGCTCCGGCCCGCTCCCGGGCCGGCAATGTTTTAAAGCCTGAGTGTATTATATATAATATACCCCTTATTTAGCAACTGCAAAGCGGATTTAGCTGCGGAAACTGATTTTATTGCTATTCATTCCGTGGCCAGTAACAGGATTTTTTCCGCACTGGTACATGCCATAATATCCTTTTGGGATAATTTATAATACTTCATAAGCCTTCCGGGACAGGTGATTACCAGCTGAGGGACCGGTTCCTTCATGGACTGCTGCTTTTCCGTCTTTTCTTTTCTGACACCGGCGATTACTTCTTTTACATGGCTTCCGAAGGCCAGCAGCTCTTCATCCGGCTTTCCCTCTTCCCACAGCAGCTGGTGGACGGATACCGTCTTTTCGTATTTCCTGAAGCAGGACTGGTATATATAATCGGTGATATGGGGCACATAGACAGCATACAGCTTCAGGATACCCAGAAGGCTGTGATAGAGGGCATACCGTGCCCCCGCCTGTTCACAGGCACCATGCTTTTCCGGCTGGTAAAGCCTTTCCTTAACAATCTCAATATAATAATCACAAAAATCCTCCCAGAACAGCTCATCTATTTTTTTCCTGGCCTGTCCTGTCTCATATTCCTCCAGAAGCGTACCGGCTTCGGAAAATGTCATTTTGATCCGTTCCAGAATCCATTGATCCGCAGGCAGGAGCCTGGGAGCCGGCCCTTCTTCCGGCCGGTAGTCCTCCAGATGCAGGAAAGCAAAGCGGGAAGCATTGTACAGCTTGTTGAGAAAACGCTTGGAGGGTCTGATATCCTCTTCGGCAAAAAAGGTGTCCGTCCCCAGCTTGGCCCCGGCAGCCCAATAACGGATGGCATCCGCGGAATGGGTTTCGATCAGCTCCACGGGTGAGGATCCGGCATTGCTCTTGGACTTGCTGATTTTCTCTCCGGGTTTTGCCAGGACAAATCCGCTTATCATAATATCTTTCCAGGGAATGTCGCCGGTATGGTACAGGCTGCGCACAATGGTATAAAAAGCCCAGGTGCGGATAATTTCATGAGCCTGGTGCCGCATACCCATAGGAAGGATTTCTCCGCTCCTGTCATCCGTTTCCTTGTATTTTGCATTGATCAGGGGGGAAACGGAAGAGGTTGCCCAGGTATCCAAAACCGCCGTTTCCGGAACAAATTCCGTACAGCCGCAGGGACAGGCTTCTCCCGGCCCTTCCTCCATGGGATTTACCGGCAGCCGGTCCTCCTTTGCCAGAATCGGTTCCTTACAGTTCCTGCAGTACCAGAGAGGAAAGGGTACCCCAAAATACCGCTGACGGGAAATGCACCAGTCCCATTTCAGATTTTCCACCCAGCTGCTATATCTGCTTTTCATATGGGCCGGATGCCAGCGGATCTCCTCTGCCGCCTGCAGGAACCGTTCCTTTTCCGACAGCACATCAATATACCACTGGCTGGAAGGGATAATTTCCACGTCCGTCCCGCATCTTTCATGGACAGCCACCATATGGGTCAGCTCCTCCCTGCGAAGCAGCGTCCCGTCCTTTTCCAGTTCCTCCAGGATAACCTCCCTGGCCTGCTTAACCTTCATGCCGCCGATGAGAGGGACCTCCTGTCCGATGGTCCCGTCAGGACATATCACCTTCTTATAAGGAAGACCATGCTTTTCACACCAGGCCGCATCCGCCGTATCCCCGTAGGTTGCGCACATAACCGCACCCGTACCCTTATCCATGCCGGCCTGTTCGTCGGTGAGGATAGGGATTTCAAAACCATACAGGGGAACACGGGCTTTCTTCCCCTCCAGATGGCGGTACCGTTCATCCAGGGGATTTACAAAAATACAAACGCAGCCGTACAGCAGCTCCGGCCTGGTGGTGGCAATCTGCAGCGTTTCCCCTTCGGTTTCAAATGCCAGGTAGTTAAAAAACGTCTCCTGCTCTTTTGTCTCCAGCTCCGCCTGGGCGATAGAAGTCCGGCACCGGGTACACCATAATACCGGGGATTCCTTTCTGTAAGCTTTTTTCTGTTTTACCAGCTCCAGAAAAGCCCGCTGGGATATCCGTCGGGTATCATCGGAAACCGTCCGGTACTCCAGAGACCAGTCAACACTGAAGCCCAGACTCTGCCACATCCGCTTGAAGTCGGCCTCATAGGCATCTATCGTTTCCATACATTTCTCCCGGAACAGGCTTCCGGCCATATCCGCGGCCCGGATCCCCAATTCCTTTTCCACAAGCCGTTCCGTGGGAAGCCCATTGTCATCAAAACCAAAGGGATAAAAAACATCGTATCCCTTCATCCGCTTGAAACGTGCGATCATTTCCGCCTGGGTATAGGAAAATACATGACCGATATGAAGCTTTCCGCTTACCGTAGGGGGCGGAGTATCAATGGAAAATACCTTTCTTTCCCGTCCGTTCCGATACCGGTATATCCCTTCCCTGTCCCACATTTCCTGCAGTTCCTTCTCCGTCTTTCTGAAATCATACTTTTTATCCATTCCGGATACCTCCTTTTTTTCGGCAAAGCCGTTTGTTTACAAACCAGATTGGAAGCGTATGGCCGGTGGCCCTTTTCCGACAGCCCTTTACGGGAAAAGATAAAATCTGCCGAAAAAAAACGCCCTAAGCAAATATGCTTAGGGCGAACAATTGTCCGTGGTACCACCTGAATTCAGAAGAGACTTCTGCACTTTGTACAATACGGGAAAACCGTTCCGTTTTCCGATATCGCTTTCCCTGGTAACGGTGGAATCTCCGTTGGAGTCTACTTGGAACCATAGCCGGTATACGGTCACCGGTTGCTTTTCCGTTCAATCCAAAGCTCAAAGGCTACTTCCATGTTCCCTTCACGGAGATTTTCACCAGCCATCTCCTCTCTGTCCATCCGGAAGAACATGTGCTCCTCCTCATCATCGCTTTTGTCTGAGTCTGTTAACGCTATTATAAACAGGTGCGGCAGGTAAGTCAATATCAAATTTTAGCAGCCGTTCCTGTCATATTTTAACGCCTTATAAAGGGTCGTTCCAAAGTCCAGTATCATAATGAGTGCTATCACCAGCAGGAAAACTCCGGGGAATCCGGTTATCAGCCTGGTAAGAAAGATATCCTTTTCCTGGAACAAATGTCCCACAGCCGGAATGAGTTCCGGGTTCACCAGACCCGGTGTGTTCAGGAAGAAGAAAAAGCAGATAAAGCCGAGTATATCGGCGATGCCGGTAACCACTGCAAGCCGTCTGGTATATCTGCCTTCAAAATAGCCGAACAGATCCCTGCCCACTCCGAATATCACCACTCCCACCAGCAGGAACCATACGCTCCTTACCACCCGGGTATCCAGGAGGGGAATACTTACCTTTTGCCCGCCCTGGTCCACAATCACACAGAGAATCCGGGGAATTACCAGAAAGACAATCAGGAATGCAATGGAAAGGCATATGCCGGCAATGGTCTCTCCTTTGCTGATCCGTTCCTGTTTTTCCGGCACAGGGGGAAGATTCTCCCAGCTTCCGTTGATTTCCTCCAGGCTTATGCCTTTTCTCTGGAAAAAAGCAAAAAGCAGCGTCACAAAACCAAACGCAAATACCAGTCCCATTATCATACTCCCCAGCCATCCGGCGGCATCCAGGAGATATTCATAGAAAAACTTTGTTTTCTGCCAATTATCCATAACTATGGTAATTCCGCCTGCCAGCAGCATTCCCCCGGCCACCGCCCAAAAAACGATCCGCAGCACATATTTATAGGCGCTGAAGTAGGGCGGGCCGATGAGGCATTTGTCCTTATCCGGGCTGTAGTGGTTCGCCATCTCGGAGGGGGATCCCAGCTCCGCCAGAATAACACGCAGATCCTTTTCCTCCGCCGGCCGGTCCCGGCAGCGCTCTTCCAGCATATCTTCAATCAGGGTATCCAGCTCCGCGCTGATATCTGACCGCATCTTATGGGGAAGCAGCCTGGATACCGCATATACATATCGTTCCTTTAATTCCTGTACACTCATTGTCAACCTTCCTCTCCTTTTCCATCCGGCAGCAAGCATCCAACCATTGAAATCGCAGCGCGACGGGCCGGATGCTTGCTGCCACAACGTTTCCTTACGGTCTGTGCAGGAAATGCACAGACCTGTTCAAACTGTTACAGCAGCTGTTCCATACTTTCCACTGTCCGTCTCCATTGCTTTTTCAGTTTTTCATACACTTCCTTCCCCTCCGGGGTAATACAGTAATATTTACGCGGTTTGCTCTCTTCCGTATTCCATTCGCTGATTAACAGGCCCTGGCCCTCCAGCCTTCGAAGCAGCGGATAA
The DNA here is from genome assembly GCF_003478085.1 of Eisenbergiella sp. OF01-20. NCBI lineage: Bacteria > Bacillati > Bacillota > Clostridia > Lachnospirales > Lachnospiraceae > Eisenbergiella > Eisenbergiella sp. OF01-20. Next base: position 76,627 of record NZ_QUES01000023.1, read on the forward strand.
AGTGTATTGGTTTCCACCGGCATCCCATATTCCGTCAGGATTGTCACCAGGCTGTAGCCATACCTGGGTTCGCTCAGCTGGCTTAAGACACTCAGCACAATCGTCCCCCGGCGCAGCTCCATCAGCAGACCGGACAGAACCTCTTCTTTTCCCATAGTTCATCCTCACCTTCTTCGCTTGCACTATATTGTTTATTACATTATAGTGTGTGATACACACTATGTCAAGCTATAAAAACAGCATCCGTTTTTTCTTTCAGAGAAACGGATGCTGTCCAATAATAGAAGGCTTTAATCTCCGTTACGGTTCATTCCGTGACCAGTAACCACCTCCTCTATTTCCAGCATTTCCCTCGCCCCGTGCGGCTGGACACGGAATACCGGTACATGCTATCATCTAATCAAAACAGAATCGGTAAAGGAGCTTAAAGCTATGGATAAAAGTACCCCCGTCTGTCCCTGCCGGAAACATTCCTGTGTCCGTCATGGGGATTGTGCCGCCTGCCGGCAGCATCATAAAGAAAATTCAAGATACCAGCCTGCCTGTGACAGGAAAAAAAGAGGGAAAAAAGCTGACCTGCGCCCCTGAAAGGATTCTTATCCTTCAGCCATCACTTAAAGAAACACTCTTGTCATATACCTTCCATATACCGTTTCCAAGCAGGCTGCCGCATCGATCCAAAACATGGCGGGGCACATCCAGCTCCGGAATTTTGGAAAGAGTGCCTTCAAGGTACCTCCGCAGCCGTTCTTCCGCGGTATCCAGCCTGGCAAGCAGTCCGCCGTACCTTAGATCCAGACGGGACCAGCCAAAGGCGGAACCGTTTGCCATCCATTGCTCTCTGTGCAGCCTGCGGAGTGTTTTTACCCGGACGGTTAACTCTGACAGTGCATCCGCATCCTGCTGCAGAGCCTCTCTGTCGTTTTCCTGGTAATGCCAGGAAAGGGATCCGCTCAGGGCACTTTTTATTTCCAGCACTTCAGCCAGCGCCAAAGGGACACGAAGAAAAAATCCGTTTTCTCCTGCTTCCTCCAGATCGCGCTTCATCCGCTGCGCGGCACGGCGGTAATGCAAATCAAGTCCCAGGCCGCGGATATCGGCATCATAAAGCCCTTCCAGAGGATCCTGCCATAAAAGATATTTGCAGGGATTGGGGGGCCACCGGTTTTCCGTATTGATACAGGGGACTTCATCCAGAAGGGCAGCATCCCGGAACCATCCGGCATGCAGGCCGGTACAGGCATAGAAACGGGAATCCATTGCACCGGGATCCACCGCTCCCGGCGTATAGGCGTGCTCTGCGTAGAACTGCATGCCGGGAAGTCCCAGCCAGTCACTGCATTCCGCCCCGTCATCATGCCACAGACAGCCGTACGCCATAGGGATCCCCTGTTTCTTAACAGCCATAAGTGCCGGCCCTGCCGTCTGCCAGGTAGCCTCATATTGTACGCAGAAGGAAGAAACGGAGAGCAAAGGCCCTGCATAAATTGTAGATCCGATATTTTGATGGCAGGCAAGCATACCGTCCAGCAGCGAAGCATCCCTGGAATAATAATCCCAGTATATCAGCTGTGCATCCGAAGGAATAAGGGTCTTGATCTTTTCTTCCAGCAGCATATGCGGATCCAGATAGGTATGTTTCCCTGAACCGTATGTAAAGAGCATGTCGCTGTAAAAAGCAATCGTCAGCCCTTGTTTTCGGGCCAGCGTATGTACGCGGTTCAGGTGTTCCAGATATATTTCCATGGGGGGACGCAGGCCGTTTAGCAGACGGTAACGTCCTTCTCCCAGTCCATGGGTTTCATCCATACCGACAATGACCTTCCGGCTTCGTAAACAGGATCCCACTGCGGACAACATTTTGCTGATAAATTGCTCCGTCTCCTCACTCCCTGCCAGCAGACAGGAGGGGCTGTCACGCAATCCGGCATATTCCGGGAAACGCAGTACCTTTTCCATATGTCCTAATACCTGGATGGAGGCCACGATCCGAATCCCGTAGCCGGATGCATAGTCATCGATACTGCGCAGCTGCTTCTGTGTATATCCGCCCCTCATATAACCGAAACGGGGTTCCCCTTCCATTTCATAAACATCCTCCATATACAGGATCAGGCAGTTAAGCCCCATGAGAGCCATGCGGTCAAGAAGTGCCTCAAGAAACCCCGGCGACGGAACACTGTTGCGGGATACATCCACCATTATTCCGATTTCCGGTATGTACATCTTCTGGCCTGTATCTATATTTTTATCACCGGCATGTTCTTTCAGCAGTCCCAGTCCGCGGAACAGATGAACCGGCAGCCGGTATTCTATCCGGCAGACAGCACCGTCTTTTTTCACCGTCAGGTCAGCACCGCCCGGATCCGGCGGTATCGGGCAAATAGTTAGATGTATCCCCTCTGCCCAGCCCTCTTCCCAGAAAAAAGAAGGAAGCCGGTTAACACAGGAGAGCAAAGCTTTATCCGTGCCAGTAATCGATGCAAACATATTCTCTATCTCCTTATTCAGATAAGACCTTAGACAGCACAGCGCGGAACGGCCTTCCGGTTATCAGCCGGTGTCCGTCGCTGTACCCCTCTTCCCTGCCCTCCAGTTCCCGGACCAGAATAGCCCGCAGAGCTGCAATACGTTCCATACATGAGGGATCCTGTATGCGGTCTTCCGCCTCCGACGGATCCTTTTTCAGATCGAAATATTGTTCCCGTCCCGATTGGGAAAACCAGACGTACTTATCCTCTCCGGTAACGATAAAATGATTGGAATCCTGTCCGAACGAATGCTCTCCATGCAGGTACTTCCTGGTTTCACACCCGCCGCCGGAAAGCATACTTCTGCCATCCAGAGACGCGGGGATATCCACACCCGCCAGATCGAGAAATGTGGGCATAACATCCCTCAGCTCCACAAGGGAAGAGCATACCGACCGGCTGCCCCGCAGCAGCCGGTCCGGTCCATGGACAAGCATAGGGATACGGACGCTGCCCTGATAAGGATAGCATTTGCGTACCAGATTGTGATCGCCCAGCAGTTCTCCGTGATCCGAAGTAAAAAGGATTACATTGTCTTCTCCTGCACATTGTGCATGAAGAGCCTCCAGGAAACGGCCTATTTGATGATCAATATGGGTAATGCACGCATAATAGCCGGCCTGCTGCTGCCGTTCCAGCTCCGGATCGGAGGGTGTGAAATGGGAATTATAAGTCAGGCCTTCTATTCCCGGATCCTGAGGATCCCAGTCTCCCTTTGCCGGTGCACGAAGCGTCCTGTTACGATAGAGATCGAAGTACCATGGGGGTGCATCATATGGTGCATGAGGGCGCACGAAAGAAAGCATGAGGAAAAAGGGCATCCGCCGGTCTCTGCGCCGCAGGAAATCTATCCCCCTGCCGGCCACCCAGTTTGTCGGGTGAAGAGCCTCCTCATACGGCCATGGGCGGGCCACCCAGGAATTACAGTTCAATCCGGTATCGGACACGTCACAGTCCGGCCCCCGCCGGCAGTGGAGCCAGTGATAATAATCATCGGCAATACGCTGATCCTCATAATAATCTGTTCCCGGACGACGATAAAAGCCCAGATTCCCGTCATGAAGTTCAATATGCTGAAAACCCATCATACTCCGCAGGGGATGCACATGCATTTTTCCCACACACTGCGTATAATAGCCCGCTTTCGACAGTTCTCCGGCCATAGTTACGGTATAGTTCCAATCAATTCCGTCCTGGTAGCCGACCCTGCCGTGGTTTTTCTGGGACAGACCCGTATGAAGAGCCGCCCTTGCAGGTATACAGCTGGGACAGGCGGTATACGCATTGGGATAATAGATACCCTGGGCGGCAAGGGTATCCAAATGCGGGGTTTTTACATCAGGATGTCCGGCAAAACCCAAACAGTCACCGCGCATCTCATCAGTCATTATCAGTATCAGGTTTGGTTTTCTGTTCATTCGTCAGCAGTCCTTTCTTTTCGGAGGAAGCCGTATGCATATATACGGAACGGTATTCACTGGGTGTCATTCCCGTCTGTGCCTTAAATTTACGGATAAAGTTGGGGGCCTGGGAGTATCCCAGGCTAACGGCAATTTCGCTTACGGTCAGCCGGGTTCCGGTAAGAAGCTGCCGCGCGTATTCCAAACGTTTTTCACTGATATAGTCAGATATATTCATACCGGTCTGGGATTTAAAACGATGGCTTAAATTGGAAACCGACAGACCGAATACCTGCGCAACATGGCTGACATTCATGTCCTCACGGCTGTAATTTTCATTGATATAACGGATAATGTGCATGGCTGAATCCGTTTCATTTTCTTCCGGTGCGGCCAGACGGACGAGCAAATCCAGTGCCTGCCGGCTTATTGTTTTGGCAGTGTCCAGAAGGAAGGCGGGATCCGTTTCCCAGCGCAGGGAAGAGTACAGTTCCCGCAGCTTCCGGGAACAGGGCTGAAGTTCACGCATCCCTGTCAGGCTGATATTGATGATATCACAGCAAATGGAACACGCAGTAAAGGGCTTCAGGGATCCGTTTTCCACCGTATCCGCCAGCATATCGGAAATCATCTGGTACCGTTCCGGATCGATTTGGATCAAGGCGTAATACAGCGATTGAAGATCGAGAGTCGGATAGACAAAGTCCAGTTGTTCCAGCCCGGCTTCTTCATAAAAACGGACATACGATCCATCCGCCATACCTTCATGTAGCTGAATAGCCTGACGAAAGGAATGATTCAGTTTTCCCGGATTGGAATAGCTTTTTCCCACCGTAACCCGGATGGCCTGCCCTGTCTGCGAAGTAATAAGATCAGCCGCTTCCGTAAAAGCCGCACGCAGTTTCTCCCTGTTTTGCACATGCCCCAACAAAAACAGATAACATTTGCCCGTAATATATTCCATACCTGACACCGGGCAGAGTCCTTTCACACAATGCTCAACAGATTCCGTTACCACTTCCTTGGGCACAGCGGATATGGTCTGGATAACCACGGTACAGTAGCTTTGTTCTTCCGCCGGCAGTTCTGCCAGCTGCAGACATTCCGTCACAGCAGGCTCCTCCCGGAGACGGCCATATATTAATTGAAAAATGGCTCTTTCCCGAAGGACCATTCTGCGCAGACTGCTGGTCTGCCTCTCCATGCTTTCCAGCGCGTAACCTACTGCACTGGTTCCCTGCAGTTCCCTGGGGATATCCGACACCCGCCGCCTGGCAGAATCCGACAAACGGCGAATAGGACGGTAATTGACCATTGCCATGACAAAAACCAGGAACCCTCCGGCAGCGGCCAAAAGCAAAAATATTACCAGGAACAGCTTCTGTGCGTCCTGTACCGGGGAAAGGATGATTTCTTCCGAAAGAAGTAAAACAAGATACATCCCTGATTCCGGCGAAGAACGAAAGAAAAGGACCCGTCCGTCGGAAAGTCTGACAAACGGTTCTGAGGCTTCCACTATCTGCTCCGCCGGATACGGATCCGATCCTAAACTGGAGTAAAGCACCTCCCTTCTTCCGTCAAGAATCATAAAATCCGTGTTATCTGCAAGTTTCCGGAAACTTTGTGCCGGAATTGAAAAAATAACATAATCCCCGGGCGTATGCGGTACCGGGATGATATAATCATAGGAAAGTCCCTGGTATCCTGAGGGCATAAGCTGCTGTTCGGGTGTAAACCACCGTTCCCCCGCAATCTCCGGAATCAGATCTTTTAAATCCATGGTTTTTCCGTCCGGGAGAAGATATTGTTTATAAAATCGTATATTGAAGGTGCCGTTATTCGTATATATGGTATCGGGAAAATCGGAACTGTAAAATCCGATGGTAGTAAAAAAATCCTGGGGGGAAACGATACTGCTTAATACATTCATGGTACGTGAATATCCGGGCGCATCCCCGATAATGTCTTCCTGCCGGAAGGTACGCTGATTCGTAAACTGACCGGCTATATTGCGCATCCACTGGACATGTGTGACCACCTCACGGTCCAGATTGACTATTTCATTCCGGTAGCGCCCGAATACCTCATTTTGATAAAGCGAAAGAAAATAGCGGTTATAAATTAAGAAAAATGTGACGAGGGGCAGCAACAGTACAAGAAGGAAACTAAAGAGATACCTCAGCAGCGTGCTGTCGAATAAAGTGTCTGATTGCCTTCTCATACGTGTAAATTCCCCTTTCTGTTACCCTGAAAAACCATGGCTTCCATGTAACATCCTCTATTCCCGGATTAGAATTTGCCGTCCAGATAATCCTGCTGCCACCCAATCCATTCGCTGTAGCGGTATTTTTCCAAATCCGCCACATGTTGTTCCCAGGAAGCATCGGTAACACCGTTCATAATGGCATTTGCGGTAAAATTCTTGATATAGGATAGCAGATCCGGCTCATAAGCGGCTTTAGCCAGCGTAGCTTCTTCGGTAGCAATACGGCTTGGCATCAGCCCTTCGTCCGATATCCATTTTTCCACCGCTGTAACATAGCCGTCACGGGCATAGTTCTGCGGGGAGGTCTCCGGATCATCCCAGGCCATTTCATCAGGATAGAGAAGCACGGGACATGACTGCATCAATCCATAAGTATAACAGGAATTCTGGAAATTGAAGTCCGGTCCCTGATTCTGCAGCTCATATATTTTACCGTCTTTTACTTCCCACATCACCCCTTCTTCTCCGATACGGGCCGTCTGTTTCATCTCTACAGAGCTTGCCATATAATCATACCAACGTACCAGTGCTTCGGGATTCTTACAGGCAGAGGTTATCACCAGCCCGTTAATAATTCCCATAAAACGGTCTTTTGTCCCATATACCGTTTCCTGTCCTTCCAGACCCGGGGCCGTCATCGGAAGGACTTGTACATACTGGGCGGCGAGCTGCGGATCATCGATGATGGTATCGGGCGTCCATGCATAGAAGGAACCGTACAGACCCTGTTTGGCTTTTGACATAAACTGCTGATCGGTTTGTGAAAACCCCTCGATATCCAGAAGTCCTTCCGATGCCAGCCTATGGTAATATTCCAGGAATTGCCGGTATTCCGGTGTATTTGCAGTAGGAATGACTTTACCGTCTTTTATGCGGTAGTTGTCGTTAAAGCCGAAAGCTCCCATAAACTGAAGCAGACGGGCCTGGAAATTGTTTTCACAATATCCCAGAGGGATTTCATCGTTCGGATCGCCGTTTCCATTTGCGTCCATTTCTTTAAAGGCTTTAAGAACTTCATAATATTCGTCCAGATTTGCGGGGATATCCTTACCCACCCGGTCCAGCCAGTCCTTATTAATGAATTGTACGCCGATTGTCCAGCTTTTGTGCTGTGTATAAACACTGGACATAAAGCTGTATATGTTACCGTCGGGATAGGTGAGCATTTTTAGGGCTTCTCCGTTTGTTTTATCATAGGTCTCTTTAATATTTGGGGCATATTTCTCCAGCATATCATTCAAAGGAACAAAGGATGCGTAATCCTTCATGATATCAGCCGGATCCACCATCCCCAAAAATGCGTCAGGCATGTCGGTGGAAAGCAGAATGCTAAGCTGTTCCTTCTGCCCTTCGCCCGTGGGGATATCTATCCATTCAATATGAATGTTTGTAGCCTCCTCCATAAGCTTCATTATGGGTTTCTCATTGGTATCCGTGCCGGAATCGAGAGGGTTCTTACCGCGGGCAATGCGGAAAGTCACCTTTTCATTGACGATGGGAAGTCCATCCGAATAAGTATTTCCGTCCGCAAGAAGCGTACGTTCCCCCGCCGGGGTTCCATCCCCTGTAGCAACAGCCCCCTCTTCGTTTATCTCAGATGTTTCGGAAACGGCGGCGGACGGTGTTTTTGCGGCCCCGCACCCTGTTAAAAGACTGCAGAACATGGTAAAAACGATTAGCAGAGCAATTGGTCCGGATTTCTGTTTCATGATAAAAAACCTCCTTTTCTTATAAAAATTGATAAATCAGCCTTTGATTGAACCGATCATGATACCTTTAACAAAATATTTCTGTAAAAATGGATAAACACATATGATAGGGATGGTGGAAACCACAATTACGCCATATTTGATAACCTCAACCATACGGTTAAGCTGGGCGGCCGCCTGGGGATCCATCTCCGTCAGCGAGGCGGTATTCTGGGACATAAGCAGAATTTCTCTCAGATAAAGCTGCAGGGGCTGTTTCGCCCGGTCGGTAACATATATCATAGCATTAAAATAGGAATTCCAGTGCGCTACAGCCACGTAGAGCGCAATAACCGATATAATCGCTTTTGACAGCGGCAGGGCGATCCGGAAAAAATACCCCGCATTTCCGCAGCCGTCTATAAATGCTGCATCCTGAAGCTCCCTTGGAAGCATATTGGAAAAAAAGGAACGTATCAGGATAATATTGTATACGGATACGCTTCCCATGATGATCAGCAGGAGCCGTGTATTTGTCAGATGAAGTCCTTTGACCACCAGATAAGTAGGAATCAGGCCTCCGCCGAAATACATGGTAAATACCAGAAGAGCCATCAGTACATTTTTACCGGGCAGGCGGGCGGCGGAGAGGGCATATCCGGCCGGGACACTGACAGCCAGACCGAAAAAGGTACCGCATGCCGCATACAGAATGGTGTTCACATAGCTTTGCCAGATACGCATGTCCCGGAAAACCTGGGAATAACCGATTGTAGTAAAGCCCTTGGGATACAGCAGCATTTGACCCGAATTGACATAAACGGGATCCGTAAAGGAAGCGATTACCACAAAGAAAACGGGATAGGTTACTAACAGAAGAAAAAGGAACAGTAAGATCCTTGTTATAACGGTAAACAGCCTGTCTGCCCACCCTGATTTGATATTGCTTTTTCGTTTCATAAAACACCCTCTTTCTTACCAGAGACTGGAACCGGAAAGTCTGCGCGTAATTCTGTTGACCGTCACCAGCGTAATAAAATTTATTATGTTGTTAAAAAGTCCTATAGCTGCGGAGTAACTGTAATTTTGCTGGATAAGCCCCACCTTGTAGGTATAGGTGGATATAACCTCCGACACTCCCAGGTTCAAATCATTTTGCATAAGATAAACCTTATCAAAACCGATACTCATAATACTGCCGCAGTTTAATATCAGTAGGATAGCCATGGTGGGCATGATGGCGGGCAGGTCGATATGCCAGATACGCTGCAGCTTATTGGCACCGTCGATCATGGCCGATTCATGCAGTTCGGGGCTGACACCGGTGAGCGCGGCCAGATATATAATGGATCCCCAGCCTGCACCCTGCCAGACTCCTGACCAGACATACATATGGCGGAACCAGTCCCCGCTTCCCATAAAATAGACAGGTTGTCCTCCCAAAGCCTTGACAGCCGTATTGATGAAGCCCGACTGGGGAGAAAAAAAGGAGGACATCATTCCCACAAGAACTACTATGGAAATAAAATGGGGCATATATGTAAGCGTCTGGGAAATCCTCTTTAATTTGGAATTCCTGATGTCATTCAGAATCAGGGCAAGAATGATCGGGACCGGGAAACCGGCTATCAGGGAATACAGGCTCAAATACACGGTGTTGCGGACATAATCCCAGAATTTAGGGCTTCTGAAGAACATGGTGAAATAGGTAAGCCCTTCCCACTCGCTTCCCCAGATTCCTTTGGACGGGATAAAATTCTTAAAAGCGATCTGCACCCCATACATGGGGGCATATGCAAAGATCCCAAAATATACGAAAGCGGGAACCAAAAAAAGATACAGGACCCAGTTTGCTTTAATCAGCTTCCGTTTTTTTTGACGGGCAGTATATTCTGCCGCGCATTGTTGCTTCCTCATTCAAGTCGCCTCCTTGCTTTCGGTGTGTTTCAGGCTCCGGAGATCCGGGGCATCCACATAGGCTCCCGACCCATTTCCATCCAAAGGGCCTGCAACAGCAGTTTTTCCTTAAGGTTCCGGAAACCCGGATGATTCCAGAGATTATTTGACTCGCCGGGATCCTCAGTCAAATCATAAAGTTCCCCCCATTCCCGGTCTGCATAAGCGGTGAGCTTATACCTTTCATCCACATAACAGCGCTGATGGAGGGAAACAGGTTCCTGATGGTTTTCACAGATCACGCAGTGACGGGCAGCCTGCTCTTCTCCCTTCCATACCCTGTGCTGGTTTACGCCGCTCATGGATCCGGGAACCGGGCATGCACAAAAATCCAGAAGCGTGGGTGCCAAATCCACCAAAGACTGCAAAGCATGGCAGCTTCGTCCTGTGGGGACCTCCGGGGGATAACGGACCAGAAGCGGAACCCGTATCAAGTCCTCATACAGAAAGGGACCCTTATAATAAAGGCCGTGCTGGCCGAACAGATGTCCGTGATCGGTAGTGAAAACCACAAGGGTATTTTCCCGCATACCAAGCTCATCCAACCGTTCAAGAAGCATTCCTGCACAGGAATCCAGATAACTGATCATACCATAGTACACCTCCATATTCCGCCTGGCCTGTTCCCCGGTAATATGGGAGTGAGAACGCAGTCCATGCAGAAACTGTCCGCTTTCCCCGTAAGACGACCAGTCGGCATTCTCTTGACGGGTCATTGCAAAATGGGGAGGCAGATTTTCAAATTCTCCGGGGCATCCCCGGGGAAGCGTCAGCGGCGCTCCTGCGTACCTGTCACACCAGGGAGACGGTGCCAGATAGGGCGGATGGGGATCCGGAAAGCTGGCCCAGAGAAAAAACGGTGTTTTATCCCGGCAGAAGCCGTCCAGCAGGCTGCAACAGCGTTCGGTAATCCAGGTATTGTAGTGGTATTTTTCCGGGATATCCCACTGGTACAGCCTGTCGGACGAACGGGTACCGGTAGGAGGTGAAAAATATTTTTTCCATTTACCCGGATACTGCTTCTCCAGCCAAAGTGCGTAATGCTGCCCCACCAGATATTCACATGTGTGGTTTCTCAGCAGTTCCACATGCCTGAAACCATAAAACGGTCCATGATACGCTTCCCAAAAGGAAGAATCATAAAGAAGCGGTTCGGATTCCAGGGAAGGATAGGACGGTGAGGAAGCTTTGGGCTGAAAATGTGCTTTTCCTACCAGCGCCGTTTGATAACCGGCCTTTTCCAGATAGCCGCCCAAAGTGGGAATCTCTTCCGGCAGCTTTGTCCCAAGCGACCAGGCTCCATGCTGTGAGGGATAGAGGCCGGTTATTATAGAAGCGCGGGAAGGAGTACTTGTAGGGTTCGTACAGTACGCGCGGGTAAAAAGTGTTCCTTCCCGGGCAAGCCTGTCCAGGTTTGGAGTGCGTATTTCCGGGTTACAAATACCAAGTGTATTGTAGTGCTGTTGATCACTTGTAATAAGAAGAATATTGGGTTTGCGCATACGATTACTCCTTTTCGCAAAAACCGCAGACAATATACACTAAACATTTCTTTGCTCCAAAAAATTGCTTGTGTATTTTTCAGTCCCAGTATAGCATTTTATAAAAGTTTTTGTAAATTATCACTTATTGAATGCCATCTCATATTTTGAATATATGGTAAATATATCCAAATAAAAAGGCTGCGGCACGATGGTTTTATTATAAAACCTATCGTACCGCAGCCCCTTACCTGTCTTTAGTTATCTTCCACATCCATCCCCGTATCCGGATTCAGGCGGATACGAATCAGCTGTCCGTCCAGCACATACTGGGAAAAATTGGTTTCATCCCCGTTCCGGTTCATCTTAGCCACCCAGGTTTCCCCTTCAAAATACCCCTCCTCCACAGAGAGGAAATTCAACTGTCCCGATTGCCTGGAAGAGAGGTGGCTGAAGCATTCCTCATCCTCCGGCGCGGGCCTGCGGTAAAAATCCAGAGCCACGCCAGCACCTCCCAGATAAAATTCACAGGGTCCGGTCTGGACCAGCAGGGCACGCCCTCTCACCTGTGCTTTTTTCCTGCCCTCTTCCGAAACGGTATCGGCGGTATATCCGAAATACATTTTGTGGCGGCGGAGAAACTTAGCCACCACATGATAGGAAGGCAGCTTCAGATAATGGCTGGTTTCAAACTCGTCCTCCGCAAATGCATGCACGTTTCCTGTATTCCGGTACCGGAGAAGCAGGGGAGCCATGGAGGAAAGGATCCTCATGGTCAGCGCCATATCCCGGCATTCCTCCAGAACCTCTCCCTTTTCATCCAGAGCGCTTTCCGCCCCGAAGCAGCAGATTCCCACCGCTCCGTAATCCGCCGCCGCCAACAGGGCGTTCATGGCATTGGCTTCCCCGCGGACAGGGGATTCCGGTATAAACAAAGGATTGTCCGGCCTTGTATAGGCATCGCATATCCTGGTGTACTCCCTCCGGTTCTGATTATAGATATCCGGCCCTATCACGTCCAGGGCAGGTGCGCCGGCCTTCCAGATGTCCAGCATCCTGCCTGTCGCCGCCCCTGCATTATAGCACAGGCCCGGCTCTTCAAAAGACTGCTCTCCCACCATGACATTGGTTATCATGGGGATCGGGTACACTTGCTTTCCCGCTTCTGCAATCTCGTTCACATACAACGAATGGTACCATGCGCTGAAGGCTTCATGTGCATGCCTGCCAAACTGCTTTTTCCAGGGCGATACCGGACTGTCCGGGGCAATGCTTTCCTTTCCGCTGTCCTTCAGGCTGATCGCCTTCAAAGCCTCCGGTATGGGTTTTTCATAATCCCGGTCTGCCGGACGGGAATAATCCCTGTCCGTATTGGCATACCCCATCTCATTTTCAATCTGAACGGCAAGCACGGTCCGTTCCTCTCCATCATAGGCCTTCAGGAATTCCATGAACTTCACAAAGGCCTTTTTATCCCGTTCCAATGTTTCCCTGCAGTGCACGGACAGAGAAGGAACCGGGGCTTTATCCGGCCCCAGCGCCAGCCGATAGGTCCGGGGCTGCCGTTTTATATATTCCGGCACATAATTGGGATGTCCGTTTTTGCTGGTTCCAAACCAAAGCAGTATGAGATGCAGCCCGGCGGTTCTTGTTTCATCGATGATCCCCTTTACCAGGGCCATATCGTACCGATCCATTTCCGGTTCCACGCAATACCAGTAAACAGGGGCTTCCAGACAGTTTCCCCCGAAGGCCGCCACCGCCCGTAACGCCTTTTTTATCAACCCGGTCCCTGTGGATGAGTTATGGGCCTGCAGCCCGACAGGCATAAAAGGCTTTCCTGAGGCGTCCGTAAAGAATGTATTTTCCATTTTCCGCTCCTTATCCTTTTCTTTCTTTCAGACGCCTTCATTATAGCCCCCGCAGGAAGTATTGAACAGGTGTAAAAAAGCTCATCCCTCTTCGCTGTTCTTCAGAATATAGTAGTACATATCCTGCTCTTCCTTCTGTGCCCGATCCTTAAGCTGCTTTCTGTGTGCTTCCGACAATTCATTGCATATTATGGAAAACATAGATACGTTATCCTCCTCATAGGCTTTTGTTGCCAGATCCATCCTGTCGTTTTCAGACATGGCGTCCACCGTAAGGGAAAATAATGCCGCATCGTCCTCCTCATAGGCCCTTTCTCCCAGGCTCCGGGCGAGCTGGGGGGATACCTCATTCACCACAGCAGCATACAGACTCAGGCTGTCCTCCTCCTCATATGCATTTTCTGCCAAGATATCCGCCGGCAGAGTATAAGGCCCTTCCACATAAAATACCACCGGCTGTGTCATTTTGTTTTTCTCATTCCAGAAGCCTGTCGGGTCTGCGTTTTCTTCCCTTTGTTTCTGTTCCAGGACGCAGAGCTTCAGTGCTTCTATAAACTTCTCATCCCCCGCAAGGGAATCCGTCTCTTCCGTAAAAGCGATCTGCCAGTCTTTTCCTCCTGCTGTGATTGTACGCACGGTGCCGTAATTCTCCGGTCCGTTGTTCCAGGCAAGCTGGATACTATATCTATTCTTGAAGTAAGTGCTGGTGGCAAACTGTCCCTCCCATGCATTTTTGTATCTGTTGTCCCCCCAGAAGGCTACTTCTTCCCCGCCGTGGATTACCGTCCCCTGTGCCCCCGCCGGTTTTTCTGCCAAATGCACGCCGGCTGCTGCCGTGGTCTGTTCTGTTTTACCGGCTTGTGCTGTGTTGCCGGCCTGTACGTTATTCAGGGACTGTGTCGTTTTTCCGCTGTTTATTCCGCCATTTCCTACCGCCTGTGCGGAAAATCCGCCGCAGACGAAACCGGCAGCGAGCAGGAGACCTGCCAGCAGTACGGCTGCCGCCCTTCTTTTTCCCGCTGCTTTCTTTTCATATTTCATAATTGCCAATAACCTCTCTTTCATCAATCCTGTATTTTCCCCAAGAGCTGCACAGACCTCCTGCCGGGCAGGGGCATGCAGCGCCTGCAGGGATGCCACAAGGGTATCGCCGTAAGCGATCCGGCCCGCCATGGAAAGTCTGCCAATCACAGCTTCATCACAGGACAATTCACAGTCTTCGCTGATTTTCGCAGCAGCTGCCGTTAACAGGGGATTAAACCAGTGGATACATATCACGGCCTGTACCAGCCACTTATAATACAAATCCCTTCTGGTCAGATGGACAAGCTCATGCCGGAGTACATACTCCGCCCGAAGCGCCCGCTGTGCCTCCGACAGTTCTTCCTCCCACTGTCTGTATAATTCCGCGGGAAGAACCAGGAAGGGCCGCAAAAAACCTGCCACCATAGGGGAGGAAATCCCGGGGCACTGGTACAGGTTAACCTCTTTTTTCCACCCTAATTCCCTGCACAATTCCGTACAAATACGAGAGATTTGCAGATCCTCCGACAGCGTCCGTTTCTGTTTCATATACCGCATGAAACGGCGGTACCGGAAGCCGCGCAGAGCCATCAACCCTGCTGCGGGAAGCAGCCACACCAGCCAGAGGAAACGGAAAATCCTTTCCGGCAACAGGAGCCGTGCTGCTGATTTCTCCCCGGCGGGCATAATTCCTTCTGCCGTTTTCCCTCCGGCAGGCATCTCCCCTGCCTCCTGATCCTGAACCGGGGGTGTAACTGCTGCGGACAGTTCCGGATTGTTTCCCGCGCCTGCCGGTTCTCCCGCTTCCAAAGCGTTCCCGGATCCCTGCGTCCCGTCCCTGTCGGCGGCCGGTGCAGCGGCCTCCATCCCTGCCGCCTCCTGCTGCCGTCCCGCCTGTTTCACCCGCTCCGCAGCATAACCGGCAATTCCCGGTATGGGAGAATATGGGATCAAAAACCGGAGAAGGATAACAAGCCAGATATAGTAACAACCCGTTCTGCTGATACGTCCCCTAAGCAGATACCTGCCGGCATAAAATACCAGCAGCATCAGGGTTCCCGAAAGAGAGGCGGACAGCAGTCCCTGCATCATATGATTCATTGCATATCCTCCCTGCACTTTTCCCAGAATGCCTGCAGCTGCCTGACTTCCTCCGCCCCCATTTTCTCAGGGCCAATCAGGGACGCCAGCAGATCCTTTACGTTACCGTCAAAAACTTCCTCTACAAAATTCCTGGCCTGGCCGGACAGGTATTCCTCCCTCGAGACATACGCCCGGTATTCACAGTTCTTCCCCTGCCGTACTCCCAAAAGCAGCCCTTTTTCCATAAGGCGGGTAAGGAAGGTCCTCACCGTTGTCCGTTTCCATTCCCTGCCGGATCTCTCCACCGCGTCCAGCAAATCCGATATGTATATCCGGCCTCCGTTATCCCATATAATTTCCATGATCTCTTTTTCCGAATCCGACATGAGCTGTATTGGTTCCATAAAAGACCTCCACTTTATTACATATTGTAGTCATTTATATTATTACACAGTGTAGTCATAATGTCAACAGGGAAATCAAGTGCCGCCCGACGTATTTACACCGGATGGCTTATAAGGTTTTAAGATGCAAAAAAGCCGGAGAATCCGGGGAAAAATGGCTGTTCTGGGCAAAGCCGCGGAAACCGGAAAACAGGGCGGCCGGTAAAAGATATATTTGTATGTGTAGTAACGATTTTCCCCTCTGAATTTTTACAGTTTTTTTCGAAAAAACTCTTGACAGTTTCCTAAAAGAAGGGTACTATGGTGCTGTATTCCAAACGATTCAATGATTTCACATATTTTTGTAAATCCTTGGCACGTTCGAAGATTTACAAAAATATGTGATTTTTTTGTATTTCGCCCCGAATATGTAAAAATTTTTAAATGAGGAGGTACCACTAATGAGCAACGGTACAGTAAAATGGTTTAACGCAGAAAAAGGCTATGGTTTCATCACCAACGCAGACAACGGAGAAGATGTATTCGTACATTATTCTTCTATCCAGACTGATGGATTCAAGACATTACAGGAAGGTCAGGCTGTAACTTTTGATACAGAAGCTGATCCCAGAGACAGCAAGAAGGTTCGCGCTGTCAATGTTATTCCCCAGTAATCAGAGATAACGTTAAGCCAATACCCCGCAGCAAGCTGCGGGGTATTTAACTTTTGCGGCGGCCGGCAGGGATAAGAGAACCCTCCGTTCCCGCGATACTGAGAACATAAGCTCATGACTCACGTCTCAATAATTTTAATACTTCCTCTTCTGTGTCTAAATCGTAATCACCAAAAATACCATCTCTGTGATATACAATTCCCTCCTTTTTATTCCGGTTTATGTATGTTATAAATGCATCCATACCATCCTCTTTGATGCATCGGACAAATGCTCTCATTTTAATTTTGTCCTTTGCCAGCATATCTTTCCCACAGGGAGAATCCGCACATTCCCAACATCCGTTTATGCCCTTTGCTGTACAGCAATTATACTGAAAGCATCCCTCCGGGGACAATCTTTTCCCGCAGTGATTATCCGTTTTACAGCTGCAGCTGCCGTCAGGAAAACAAAAGCTGCATAGCAATCCGCAATAAGCTATTGATTTTTCTGTCATTGACTTATCCTCCTGTTTATCCAAACTTGCTTTATTCCGCCGGAAGGGAATCAAAAAATCTATTCATTCCTTATCTGAAAACTTCCGAATAACCAATCCGGCCCCTGCTCCGATCAGAAATCCGATGACCAGGCCGGAGCACATGGGAATCCCTATATTTCCCCTGGAAATGCCAATGGCACAACCGGCGGCCATCCCGATTAACATACCTGCAAACATACATAGCGTAACCAAGTTACTGTTTTTATTCATAATCCAACCCCTTCCATAGCTTTCATTCTAATTTAAGTATCCGTAAATGTCAAATAAAGAGCGGGCCATGGATAATGGCCCGCCAAACCTGTTACGGTGTAGAATTCCTCTATGCAAGACCTGCCGTAAAAATACCGCAGCCTCTGACCCCGGTTTCCTTATCCGGCAGCGCTTCTTTCTTTTCGCCGAGCACATTGGAGCGGTACACTCGCTTTTCCGTCTCCAGTTTCAGCCTGTCAGGCTCTTCGGATGCATTGAATACCCGGAATATAAAGTCGCCGGTCTCTTCCTGTACCTTCCATGCCGTCCACAGCAGGGTCTTTCCGGACCATTTCAGGGAGGTGAAGTGATCCGGTATGTTTCCTTCCGTGCTTTCCGTCTTACTGATCCAGAGGGGGGAGGTATAGGCATATGCCTCCTCATAGGAGCGGTACAAATCCTTTTCCCCGCCATGAGGTATCAGCATAAATTCCTTTTTCTGCCTTCCCAGACATTGGGCCTGTGGCGCAGGGAAATCCCCCCAGTCCCCCATCTCCCGCACCCCTCTGTGCAGAGTGAGCGCTATGGTATTCTCTTCCCCGGGAAGGATTTCATATTCGTTCAATCCCTTATTGGCAATGGTCATGCCGCAGCCGGATTCATGGACATTGACAAACAGCTGCTGGTGCTGGGCATTGCACGGATTTTCCCAGACAGGGGACACGGTATTGCTCCGCTTTGCCACCTCAAAAATGGAATCCGCATAATGCCATGGGGTGTCCAGGCCGGTTTTAACCAGTATGCGGAGGCGGTGATCCAGCGCCTGGTTGTCAAATTCCACCTCTGCCCGCAGTCCTCTCCCCACGCGTTCCAGAATATAGGTAACCGCAACCGTCATGGAAAGGGATTCCCGGCTGCTTCCGGCTTTCCGGTTCTTAAACTCCACCAGATCCCTTATTTCCCCGGCCAGCCTTTCGTCAGCGGAAACCGGGATTTCCATGGTTATTTCAGCCCGTACGGCCGCCCGCAGAGGCGTGTCCTCCACTACGCGTATTACCGCCTTCGCTTCTTTGCTGAGAATCGGGGGCTCTCCCGCGGGCTTAAAATAAATATACTCATTTCCGATATCCCTGGTGTCCTCCAGCATTACCGCCTCACGGTAGGTAACACCGCTTTCCTTATGGGTGATATCCACCGTCCCGTTGCTGTTTACCCGGCAGGATAGCCTTCTGTTTTCCATGGTGTTATCGCCGGTAAACAGCGATTCCCGGCTGCCTTTTTCCTCTTCTTCCCCGGCCGGAAGCAGACAGAAGCTTTCCAGGGTAAAGGGATCCATATCCTCCACCTCCAGGGTCACCCTGACTTTACGGCAGAAATACGCATTCCGGAACCGATCTTTGGGAAGATCGTACCCAAAGGCATAAGGGAGCTCTTCCACCCTGCCCGGAACCGTATTTCCTGCTCTGTCCACGATCCGGTACGCGGGAAGCTTTTCCTTCTGCGCCTTTTCCAGACAGGCGGCCACCGTACTTCCCTGGAAGGGATATTTTTTAACGGTAAGCACGGCCTCTGCCGTCTGGCTTTTCCGGTAGCCGGTTGGATTCACCACAAAAAAGGGAACCGCTTCGCCGTCCCTTTCCCGGAATCCCCGGCTGTCCATATGCCCGGCCAGATAGGAAAGACTTTCTTCTATGATATGCAGGGCCACCTGTTCCGCCTTTTCAAAACGGGTGACCATTTCCCGGTGCACGGCATCCACGCTGCAGCCGCAGATACTGTCATGGGGATGATTCTGCATCAGCGTTTTCCAGCCGTAGGCCAGCAGATCATGGGGATATTCCATTCCCCACTCATAAGCCATTGCCGCCAGCGGCTCGGCAGCGCGGACAAACAGGGCTTCACAGCGGGCGTTCATCTGCTTCAGGTAGATACGCGACGATGCCGTATTCGCCAGCGTGTACCAGCCGTCGGTTTCCTGGCTGCGCAGCTCTCCCTTGATCACCGCCAGATCCTCTCTGCAATCTTCCTTCAGGCTTTGGAAATAATCCATAAAATTGGAATGGATGAAATCGATATCCGGGTACAGCCCGGCAGCGGTTTTCAGCGCTTTCGACAAGTCGGTCTGCACTGGCTGATGGTCACAGCCGTTCATGAACAGAAGCTTGTCCGTGGAGGCAAACTTCAATGCCCCCGCCAGCTTGCCCTCCCAGTATTTCCGTGCCTCCTCCGGTTCTGTGGGCACCTCCATACCATTATTGTACCAATTGGCAAACAGCACCCCCAGGATCAGGGAACCGTCCGGGGATTCCCAGAACATTTCCGAATATTGGGAGGTAAAATTATCCGTTTCCCCCACTTCATTATTAAAACCGGTGGGTTTTACGCCTCTTCCGAAGGCGGCGCAGTCGATCCCCGCATCCAGCAGTATCTGGGGCGCCTGTCCCATATTTCCGAAGGAATCGGGAAAATACCCCACCTTACTCACATTTCCGTATCTGGATGCCTCTCTCATACCGGTTTCCAGATTGCGCAGATTGGATTCGCTTCCGGTCAGCCATTCATCCTGGAGGATGTACCAGGGGCCTGCATAAAGCCTTTTTTCCCTGACCAGCTTTTCCACCAGTTCCCTTTTTTCCGGACGTACCTGAAGATAATCATCCAGCATAATCGTCTGTCCGTCCAGATGGAAGCTCCTGAAATCCGGATCCGCCTCCAGCGTTTCCAGAAGCCTGTCCATAAACTCCACCTCCAGGCAATGGTGCTTCTCATACGGCAGATACCACTCCCTGTCCCAATGGGAATGGGAAATCACATGGGCCTGTTTTTTCATTTTCCGCGTTCCTCCTTTTCTTTGTTTCCCCCAAATTTTCACTGCTGCTTCCCAATAACCGTTCAGACGGTCCTTTGCAACCATTATAACGGATCAGAAAAGAAATATCTTCCGTGAAAGTATAGATTTATTCTAACGTTTGTATACCTATTCCCCTTTCACATCCCCATACCACAGGATCTCCCACCATTTACGGTTTTTCCTGACCTTCCGCTCCTCCAGGGTGCCTGCCGCCGGCAGATAAAGGATTACCTCCCTGCCGTCAGCGGAGAAATCCATCCGCCCGCCATGGGCATTCACAATCTGCTTTACAATACGCAGCCCCATAATATGGGGCTTCCCCATGATATAGGGCTTTCCCATTATGGGGGACTCCCCTCTGTTATCTGCCTTTCCCGGAGCTGCACGCAAGTTTCTGTCCTCCGTAAGGATATTCCGGATTTCCGCGGGAATCCCTTTTCCGTCATCCTTTACAGCAATGCGGCAAAGGGTAAGGCCGTTTCCGCTGACAAGCTCTCCCTTTACTTCTATGCGGCACCGGCTGTTATGCCGGATACTGTTTCCGATGAGATTATTCAAAGCCCTGGTAAGCAGACGGACATCCCCCTGCATCACCACCCCTTCCAGCTCCTCCTGAATATCGGTTTCCAGTTCATATTCCTCCGCCAGGCCTCCGTTCAGGAAGGAAACCGCCGCCAAACGCAGCAGGGCCGCAGGGATATATTCCTCCATACGCAGCGGCTGCATCTGGTATTCCAGCTTGGACGTAAGGTTGAGATCCTCAATCAGGGTTTTGATTTTCAGGCTCTGTTCCTTAATAATTGCGGCCTGTTTCCTGTCCTCTTCAGGCAGTTCTTCTTTATTTTCCAGATTATCCGCATATCCCATGACCATAGACAGAGGGGTACGGATATCATGGGATACGCCCGATATCCATTCGGTACGGGCCGTATCCCGCTGTTCCAGGTTCCGCCGCTGTATTTCCAGAACTGCGGAGGCCTGGTTCAGCTTTTTCCCCAGTTCGCCCGTCAGTCCCTGCTCCGGCACCAGGATTCTCCGTCCGGATACCAGCCCGTCGATACCGGAAGCTACCGGACGCAGAGAGGAATACAGACGGTAGCCGGACAAAACCGCCAGGATAAGGACCAACAGCAGATTAGCAGTCATGATTACCAGAAGGAAAACCGGAAGCTTCCGTATGGAGGATCGAGACATCTCCACCGTATATTTTCCCACTTTATCCTTCGCATCCGCTATTACTAAAAGCCCCTCGTCACAATTCCAGACCCGTACCGGATAATCCTTCAGATACCAGCGAGTAAAGGAAGCCACCTCACCCAGGGTAAAATGAGCAGGGATTTCCTCCGGCACCTCCCAGCTCCAGATTCTGCGCCCGGAATTATCCAGCAGGAAGGCGAATTCCGCCCCCGTATCCTCCAGAGCCTTATACCCCTCCCCCTCCAGATAAGGCTGGCCGTTCTCTTCCCGGTTCATATAGGAGCTTACCTCTATGATCCGGCGTCGGCCTCCGCTGTCCGGGTTTTCCCTGCTCTGGGAAGCAAAGTATGCCCCCACAACCATCAGCACACACATATTCACCAGGATAACCGCCGCCGCTATCCAGCCGGCGGAAAAAATATACCGCCGGTATATCTTGAACAAACTTTTCATAATCAATGCTCCTTTGCCAGACGGTACCCCAGACCTCTCACGGTCAAAAGCCATTCCGGCGCCGACGGATTCTCTTCTATCTTCTCCCGCAGCCTTCGAATATGGACCATCAATGTATTTTCATATCCGTAATATTCGTCCCCCCATACGGTATTACAGAGTATATCAAAGGTCACGATATTTCCCCGGTTCTCATACAGCTTCTTCAGAATAGCCAGTTCCTTCGCGGTCAGCTGCAGGCTTTCCTGCCCTTGCGTTACGGTTCCCGCATTAAAATCCACCTTTTTCATTCCCAGCTGCAAAATCCCGGCTTCCCCCTGCTGTCCGATCCTCCCGGGCGGAAAGTAGGTCCTTTTGAGAATTGCCGTCATCCTGAGAAGCAGTTCTCTGGGCAGAAAAGGTTTGGTCATGTAATCATCCGCCCCAAGCCCAAGCCCGAGAAGGCGGTCGTTATCCTCATCCCTGGCGGAAAGGAAAAGCACAGGGACCATGGAAACCAAACGGATTCTCTGCATCAGGGAAAAACCGTCACCGTCCGGCAGGTTAATATCCAAAATCACCAAATCCGGTTCCTTTTTTCCCGTTTGAAACGAAAGGAAGGCTTCCTCACAGCTTCCTGCCGAAACCACATTCCGGAAACCTTCCCTGTACAGCATATCCGTAAGCATCCTGCACAGTTCTTCATTATCATCCACCAGCAGCAGGCTGCTGTCATAAATAGTATTCATAAATTATCCAACCTCGCTCTGTCCGGCTGCTTATATCCTGACAGCCGTTCCATGCCTTTACCGTTGCATCTTTTCTCCATTATATCCATAAGCCTGCATTCCCGCCAGATCCTCCGCAAAGATTTAAGGTAAAAGTAAGGCAGGCTTCATGAACGTGTAAGGGGATGCGTTTATTCTGGTTACATACTCAAACTTCGCAGGTGCCAAATGGCCCTCCGCCCGCTGTCTGCGTGGCGCT
>NZ_QUES01000024.1:0-98404 GCF_003478085.1 Eisenbergiella sp. OF01-20
CAATTTCAAGGCTGTGGGGCTTCGCCCCATAAAAAAAGAAGGAAAAGCTCCCTTATTGAGCAAGCTCAAACGGGGGCTTTTTCTTCTTTTTTTGCACGGCTCATTGGAGTAACATGTTTTCAATAAATATCCCGAAGCCTCTGGTGGGGTCTTGTACGAGGACGTGGGTGACGGCTCCTATTATTTTTCCGTCCTGGAGGATGGGGCTGCCGCTCATTCCCTGGACTATGCCTCCGGTGGTTTCCAGGAGGTCGGGGTCGGTTACCTGGAGTTCGATCCCTCTGTTGATGTTGTCGTGGTCAAGGTGTATCGCGGTGATTTTGATGTCGTATAGCTGTGGTTCGCCGCCTACGCTGCATAGGATTTGGGCGGGGCCTGTTTCTACTTCCTGTTTCAGGCCGATGGGCATAGCCTGGGAGGTGATGTGGGCCGCAGCGGATTCGCTCAGTTCTCCGAAGATTCCTTCTACGGTATTGGCCTCAATTGTTCCCATCTTATTGCTTTCTTTGTAGTCTATGACGCCTGTAAGTTCGCCCGGCGTTCCATTTTCTCCCTTGGTTATGGACACAATATCGGTCTGGTAAAGGCTTCCGTTTTTAAGATTCATCAGCGTGGCGGTATCCATATCGTTGATTCCATGACCCAATGCACCGAAGGAATTGTTCTCGTCCAGATAGGTGAGGGTTCCCACGCCCTGGGCATTGTCCCTTATCCATATACCAAGCTTATATTGCCCGTCCTGGTTTTCTTCGGGTTTTACCTTCAGGTCAAATTCCTGGTCGTCACGCAGTATTGTGAGAACCATTTCTTCTCCGTTGCTTTCTTCGATTTGCTTCATGAAGGCGGCTTTTCCTTCCACTTCCTTACCGTCCGTCTTCAGAATATAATCGCCTTCCTTGAGCAGATGTCCTACGGGTTCTTTCACCTGGCCGTCAGCGCCGGTAAAATCACCTGTGGCGATAACCAGTATCCCCTGGGTCTTGACATAAATGCCTATGGGAACTCCCGCCGGTATCAGTGTCTTGTCATTGATAACCTGTACATTTACGGTTTTAAATGGAATGACGCCGAACAGCTTCAAATCCATTGTATAGGTATCAATATCTTCCGCGTATAAGGTAAGGGACTCTCCCAGATCCACGGAAAGGCTTTTTGTTTCTTTTGTCTCTGTTACCGCGTTCATTCCGGTTACCGGTATTGCTTCGTCTTCACCTCCGGAGCTTGCCGGCGCCTTATACAGCTTACCGGTAACAGGTACGTTCAAATCCAAATCCTGCTGGATTCCTGCGCGGATATGGATGGCACGGGGAATTTTTTCCCATATCAGGAAAAGCCAGCATATGATTAACGCTGTTGTGGAGCAAATCAGCAAAACATATAAAAATAAGCGGTACTTTTTTCTTCTTTCCAAAATTTCACATCCTTCCTGCTGCTTATTCTGCTAATAGCAGGCACAGCTGCTATGGGACTTTTCAGGCCCTTTTAGCAAAGAAAAGGACATACATTTAACATGTACGTCCTTTCTAGTATGTGACAAATGGGTGAAGATAATTTAGTATTGTTTTGTATTTGCTGCCATTTCTTTCAATTCTCTTGCGTTGGCAAGTGAATTTTCCGTTATCATATCGCTCCCGAGCATCCTTGCAAGCTCGTTTAATATGTCATTTCCGCCGATTTCCGTTATGGCTGTGCTGGTGGAATCTTCCATGGATTTTTTTTCTATAATAAAATGATTATCCGCCATTGCGGCTATCTGGGGAAGGTGGGTGATACAGATTACCTGACGGTTTTTGCCCAGTACTGCCAGCTTCCGGGAAACCTTCCATGCGGTTTTTCCGCTGATTCCGGTATCGATTTCATCAAATATAAAGGTATCCTTATCTTCCTGTCCGGCTGTTATCGTTTTCAGGGCGAGCATGATACGTGACAGTTCTCCGCCGCTGGCAACGCCGGCCAGCGCCTTACGCGGCTCACCGGGGTTAGTGGATATCATAAAGGATACCTCATCCCAGCCGTCTGGGCCAATGGAAGCCTTCTGTTCCACCTCCACGGCAAAATCCACCTGGTTGAAATTCAAATCCTGCAGAGCCTCAATAAAAAGCTTTGCCAGCTTCTTCCCTGCGCTTTTGCGCATTTTAGTCGCCCTGGCGCAGACATGTTCCAGGCCTGTGCGGGCCTCCTGCAGCTCCTTTACCAGCTTTTCCCGGTAAGCATCCGCATCCAGCAGCCGTTCCAGCTCCTCCTGCCTGTTCTCTTTATATAGAAGGATCTCCTTTATCGTAGACCCGTATTTATCCTTCAGCCGGTTAATCGTGTTGAGCCGTTCCTCCACCTGGAGAAAATCACTTTGATCAAATTCCAAATCGGAAAGATAATCGGAAACCGAACGGTTAAAATCGTTCAGCAGTCCGTCTATATCCATGAGCATACCTGCCATATCCGAAAGTGCGCCGTCATAGGCGCTCACGCTGTTCAGTTCACGCAAAGCTCTTCCTGCTGCGCCGCCGGCGCCGCATTCCTGGTCATATCCGGTAAGCACATGGACATTTCCCAGGGCTTCTGCGATTTTACGGCTGTTGCTCATTTTCTGGTAACGCTCTTCCAGCTCCTCATCTTCATTATCTTTTAAGGCTGCATTGTCAATTTCTTCCACTTCAAAACGGGCCAGGGAAAGCTCACGCTCCTTTTCCCGTTCATCCAGGTTGGTTTCCGCCAGTTTTTCCTGGATTTTTCTATAAACATGATATTTCTCTTTTATCTCTTTTTTTATGCCGGTAAAATCTTCCCCGGCAAAATCATCCAGAATTTCCAGATGTTTTTTTGTTTGTAAAAGCTGCTGGGAATCATGCTGCCCGTGAATGTCGATCAATACACCGGAAAGCTCTTTCAGCAGCCTCGCGTTGACCGTTTCTCCATTCACCTTACTGATGCTGCGCTGGGGCATAATTCTGCGCTGCAGGATCACAAGGCCGTCTTCCTCAACGGGAATATCCAGCTTTTTCACCTTCTCAATCTGCGCCTCCTTATCCAGCTGGAACACCAGCTCGATCAGGGCAAAATCCGCGCCCGTCCGGATCATGTCCCGATC
The DNA here is from genome assembly GCF_003478085.1 of Eisenbergiella sp. OF01-20. Taxonomy (NCBI): domain Bacteria; kingdom Bacillati; phylum Bacillota; class Clostridia; order Lachnospirales; family Lachnospiraceae; genus Eisenbergiella; species Eisenbergiella sp. OF01-20. The sequence goes on from NZ_QUES01000024.1 coordinate 3,089, forward strand.
ACCGCGGCTCCCCAGAGCCAGGCCCACAGAACCGATGATAATGGATTTTCCCGCTCCGGTTTCACCTGTCAGGATGTTCAGATGGGGACCAAAAAAAACCTCGGTCTCCTGAATCAATGCCAGATTTTTCACATGTAAGCTCACTAACATTTTTCTTCTCCTATTTTCTCCTTCCGAACACTTCCCGGCCGTTTCCCCTATCCGGCTCCTAATTTTTCAGGATTTCACGGATCTTATCCATTACTATCCTGGTATCCTCCACACTGCGCACCGCCATCATAATCGTATCATCTCCGGCAATACTACCCACAATCTCCTTGAATTTCATGGCATCCACCGCGGCGGCGACGGCCATAGCCATACCGGAGACGGTTTTGAGTACCAGAATGTTCTGTGCCATATCCATAGATACAAAACCATCCTTCAGCACCCTCACATATTTGTCCCACAGCCGGCTGTCATCCTGGCGCAGCACAATGTATTTCTGCCTGCCGTTTCCTGCAGGCACCTTGGAAAGGTGAAGCTGCCGGATATCCCGTGAAACGGTTGCCTGGGTCACCGTAAATCCGGCCTCACGGAGCTTGTCTGCCAATTCTTCCTGGGTCTCTATTTCATAGGTTTCAATCAATTCCACAATTTTTTCATGTCTGTTTTGTTTCATCGGTCTACTCACTCATCTTTCTATGTAAACGCTCCAGGAAGCTTCGTTCGCTCAGCTTCATGATGGAGGTGGTTTTACTGCTTCGTGTCACCTTGATTCGGTCTCCCGTTTTCAGGATGAGGCAGCGGCTTCCGTCAAAATTCACTTCCACTTCCCGGCTGAGAGCCTTATCCTGCCCGGACTGCTTTTCCCCGATTTCCACAACAACTTCGTCCTCAGCCCGCAGGACAATGCTTCTTGTATTGAGTGTATGCGGACAGATGGGCGTAAGCACAATGAGGTTTGCCCCCGGCTCCACAATCGGGCCTCCCGCAGACATGTTATAGCCTGTGGATCCTGTGGGAGTGGCTATGACAATCCCGTCCGCCCCATAGCTGTTCAAAACCTGTCCGTTCACCCATATCCGGAACCGGATCACCTGCAGAGGTCCCCTACGGGTGATTGCCACATCATTCAGCGCGTGCACCTGTGCCTCTTCCCCGCTGCCGTCTTCCCTGAGCACCCGCCCGGAAAGCATCATCCGCTCCTCTATCGTATATTCCTCACGCAGAAGCTTTTCCAGCGCAAAATCCAGTGCAACCGGCTCCACCTCCGCCAGATACCCCACCGTCCCCAGGTTAACACCCAGAAGAGGGATTCCGTTGCCGGCGGTTTCCCGGGCGGCCTTCAGCATGGTACCGTCTCCTCCCAGCACGATCATGCAGTCTGAATGCAAATCGCCTCCGCCTTCCTTCAGCCGGATTTGTTCTTCCGATTCATTATCCGCACAGATGGTGCAGGAAGCCCCCCTCTCTTCCAGATACTCACGGATATATGCGGTCACCTTCAGCCCCGGGTCCTTAGGTCTGTTTGTCATAATAATATAATGTTTGCTGCACCCTATCCCCATGTTAAGCTACCCCTGTTTCCTATCCTGATCAAGAGCTTCATGCGCCTGTTTCACAAGTTCCTCCACGGTTTTCTTCCATTCCGTATCTTCTGAAAGCCCGCTTTTTCCAGCGGTAAGCTCCGCCAGTTCCCTTTCCGCCTCATGCTCCGTAAGGGCGGTAATTTCTTCCGGCAGATTTTCTTTCTTTTTAAGGTAAACCAGATATTCGATATTTCCTTCCGGCCCTTTGACCGGAGAATAGGTCAGCCCTTCTATCGCAAACCCTGTAAGAGCCGCAAAATCCAATACCCTGGCAATGACCTCACCGTGCACCGCAGGCTCCCTGACCACACCCTTTTTCCCGACCTTATCCCGTCCCGCTTCGAACTGGGGCTTTATAAGACATACCATATGCCCGCCCTCTTTCAAAAGGTTTCTGGCCGGAATCAAAATCTTGGTCAGGGAAATAAAGGAAACATCCACGGAAGCAAAGCTCAGCTCATCCTGAATATCTCCGGGGAGCATGTATCGGAAATTCGTTTTTTCCATACAGACTACCCGCTCGTCGCTGCGCAGCTTCCAGGCCAGCTGTCCATGGCCCACATCCACAGAATAAACCTTTGCAGCCCCGCCCTGCAGCATACAGTCCGTAAAACCTCCGGTAGAAGCGCCGATATCCATGCATACTTTTCCCGAAAGACTGACAGGAAAGCACTGCATGGCCTTTTCCAGCTTCAGGCCCCCGCGGCTTACGTATTTCAGCGGGTTTTCCTTCACTGTCAACACACATTTGTCTTCTTCAAAGACAGAACCGGCCTTATCCTCCCGCTGCCCGTCCACAAATACATTGCCGGACATAATAATCGCTTTTGCCTTCTCCCGGGAGGGCGCATAGCCCTGCTTTACCAGAAGTACATCCAATCGTTCCTTCATCAGACTTCCCCTAACACTTCATGAATCCGTTTCAGAATGGATTCCTTGTCTATTCCGATTTCCTGCTTCAGCAGATCCACATTTCCATGCTCCACATATTCATCCGGAACAGCGATGGTGAGAATCCGGACCGGAAGGCCGTTGTCATCCGCAAAGGTACGCACTCTTTCTCCGAAGCCTCCGCTCTCCACGTTTTCTTCCATGGTAACCAGAAGCTTGTGGGTATGGGCCAGCTTCCGGATCCCCTCTTCATCAATTGGTTTTACAAATCTGGCATTTACCAGCGTACAGAACCGGCCTTCCTTCTTCAGGTCCGCATATACCTCCTCACCGGTTTTTACCATACTGCCCACAGCAAGAAGTGCGATATCCTTCTCCTCATATATCATCTCACTGCGTCCGTATGCAACGGGCGCACGGAAAGCTGCCAGGCCGTCATAAGCCTCACCTCTGGGATAACGCAGGGCAATAGGTGCCCCGAAGGACACCGCGAATTTCATCATATCGGAAAGCTCCCATTTATTTTTGGGTGCCATAATGTGCATATTCGGAATGGAGGACAGATAAGATAAATCAAAGATTCCCTGATGGGTCTCCCCGTCGCTGCCAACCAGCCCCGCCCGGTCAATGGCAAAAATGACCGGCAGATTCTGGATACATACATCATGCAGCACCTGATCATAGGCTCTTTGAAGGAAGGAAGAATACACGGCCACCACCGGTTTCAGCCCTCCTACGGCAAGTCCCGCAGCAAAGGTAACCGCATGCTGCTCCGCGATACCCACGTCAAAAAAGCGATCCGGATACGCATGGCTGAAACGCTTCAGCCCTGTTCCGTCCGGCATTGCCGCCGTTATCGCAACAATTTTTTCATCCCGCTGGCCAAGCTTCATCATAACGGTGGAAAAAACATCCGTATAATTGGCTTTCATTTTCTTTTTCAAAGGGACACCGGTCTGTACGTCAAAAGGCTCCGCTCCATGGAAACGGGCCGGATGATTTTCCGCGGGGGCATAGCCCTTGCCTTTTTTCGTAAGTACATGGATGATTACCGCATTCTTTCTGCGTTTTGCTTCATTAATAACGCGGATGAGGGATGCCGTATCATGGCCGTCCACCGGCCCCAGATAGGTAATCCCCATGTCTTCAAAATACATACCCGGAATTACCAGCTGCTTCAGGCTGTTTTTGGCACGGCGGATCCCGGCTACCACAGGATCTCCGTATTTGGTGTTGCGGATGGCATAGTAAATCCCGTCCTTCACATCCAGATATGCGTTTGAGGTACGGATATTATTCAGATATTTGGATACACCGCCTACATTTTCGGAAATGGACATATTATTGTCATTTAGAATAATTATGAAGTTGGTTTCCAGCCTTGCCGCATTATTGAGCGCTTCATAAGCCATTCCGCCCGTGAGGGAACCGTCTCCGATTACGGACACGATAGTCCGGTTCTCTCCCCGCAGATCTCTTGCCTTCACCATACCCAGGCCGGCAGAGATAGAAGTGGAGCTGTGTCCTGTATCAAAGCTGTCACAGGGACTTTCTTTTCTCTTGGGAAAGCCGCTCATGCCGCCGTATTTCTTCAGCATATCAAACCCTTCCCGCCTGCCGGTCAGCAGCTTATGGGTATAGGACTGGTGCCCCACATCCCAAATGATTTTATCTTCCGGCAGGTTCAGCGCCAGATGCAGAGCCATAGTAAGCTCCACGGCTCCCAGATTGGATCCCAGATGGCCTCCCGTCACACTGATTTTCCGAACGAGGAAGTCCCGGATCTCCGCTGCCAAAGCGGCATAGTCCCTGGGATTTATATTTTTAATGTCATTTGCTTTCTGTATCTGATCGAGAAGCATAAGATGCCTCCTTTTATTTTTTTCTGGTAATTAAATCTTCCACCAGTGCTTCCAAAAATTCATTGCGGACGGTTTCCTTCCCTGCAAGGGAAAATGAGGCAAGACCGGTTATGGCTTCCTCCGACAGGCGGCGTACCTCTTCTATTGAGCGCTCCATGCCATTGAGGGATACATATGTCACCTTATGGTTTTTCAGGTCACTTCCGGTCTGTTTGCCAAGGACCTCCAGACTGCTCGTGAGATCCAGGATATCATCCTGGATCTGGAAAGCCAGGCCGATACGTGTTCCGATTTCCTCCAGACGGCTAAGCTGCGCGTCATCAGCCCCGGCAAGCTGCGCCCCTATCATCAGGGAGCTTTGTATCAAAGCTGCCGTTTTGTTTTCATGGATATAGAGCAGAAGCTCCTGGGTTACCTGTTCCTCCGGCAGTTCTTCCGCCTGCGTATCCGCCGTCTGGCCGCCTATCATTCCATATACGCCGGCTTTCCGGGCCAGGACAGACATTGCTTTTGCACAGCGGGAAAGCAGATGAGGCTCTTCTCCCGCCATGGCAAAGGAGCGGCATGCGGTTTCAAACGCATAATTTAAAAGGGCATCCCCTGCCAGAACAGCCATTCCTTCCCCATATACGGCATGGGTGGTTTTACGGCCCCTGCGGTATTCATCGTTATCCATACACGGCAGATCATCATGTACCAGGGAATAGGTGTGTATCATTTCGATAGCCGCCATAAAGGGCTCAACAAGGTTTCCTTCTCCTCCGAACAGGCGGAAGGTTTCCTGCATCAGCATAGGACGGAGCCGCTTTCCGCCGGCCAGGACACTGTAATTCATCGCCTCGAGAACCGTTTTCTGGAACCCCTCTTCCGCCGGAAGGCAGCGCTTCAGGATTTTCTCAATCTCCTCCACCTTTTCCTGCCGCATTTTATCAAAATTCATCCAGTCCGCCCTCCTCATTCAGCATCAGTACCTTTTTTTCCACCTTATCTATCTTATCATTGCATATTTTCAGTAAATCCATACCTTTTTTATAGGCCTGGAAGGAATCCTCCAGGGTGATTTCCTCGTCCTCAAGGGTATGGGTAATTTCATCCAGGAGACTGAACGCTTCTTCCAGGGAAGGTGTCCTTTCTTCCTGGGAAGGCGCCTTGCCTTCCTTTTTTGCTTCAGCGGCTATCGGTTCCTGCACTTTTTCCTTTTTCATGCCCTGCCTTCTCCTTTCTCCTGCTTCCATAACTCTTTATCCGTGACCACCGCTTCTATTTTTCCGTTTTTCACATGGATGGAAAGCTTATCTCCGGTTTCCACACGTTCCACATCAGATACGGTTTTTCCCCTGCTGTCGGAAACATAGGAAAATCCCTGGTTGAGCTTATCCAGCGGGGAAAGGCCTTTCAGCTTCTCCGTATACAGACCCAGCATATGGCGTTTTCCCGTTAGCTGCCGCTTTATCAGCGCCGTCATCTGCTCTTCCATATGCAGGGCACACATTCTTTTTTCCCGGATCTGATTTGCCGGACTCAGATACTGCAGCTTTGTACGGGCCTGTCTGCCTCTGGAACGTTCCCATTCAATCCGGTTCTTCATCCTTACAAACAGCTCATTCCGGCAGTCCTCAAGCACGGCTTCCAGCTGACGCACATCATAAACAGCCAGTTCTGCTGCGGCAGACGGAGTAGGTGCACGCAGATCGGAAACAAAATCGATAATCGTAGTATCCGTCTCATGTCCTACGGCAGATATGACCGGAACTGTGCAGTCAAATACCGCCTGGGCCACCGCTTCCTCATTAAAAGCCCACAGGTCTTCAATGGATCCGCCGCCGCGTCCTACAATCATCACATCCACACCCAGGTGTTCCATGGCATGAATTCCCCGGATAATGCTGGCAGCCGCCTGATCGCCCTGCACAATGGCCGGATACAGCAGGATCTGCACATAAGGGTTCCTGCGGCGTGTGATATTGATAATATCCTGCACAGCTGCCCCGGTAGGTGCGGTTACCACCCCCAGGGTTCTGATGTATTTGGGCAACGGCTGCTTGTACTCCGAAGCAAAAAGCCCCTGCTCCGCAAGCTCCCGTTTCAGCCGTTCAAATTTTTCATATAAATAACCAGCCCCGTCCAGTATGATTTCGCGGGCATAAAGCTGGTATTTTCCATCCCGTTCATATACCTCGATGCTCCCGCCTACGACCACCTGCTGGCCTTCTTCCATACGGAATTTAAGGCCTGCCCGGTTTCCTGCAAACATCACACAGGCAATGGTGCCCCTGGTATCCTTGATAGTAAAATAAATATGCCCGGAAGAATGGTACTTGCAGTTGCTCACTTCCCCCTTGACATATATATTCTGCAGCATGAAATCCTGAGAAAACATATTCTTGATGTAGGAGTTCACCTGCGCCACGGTATATACATTTCTCACTTGGTTTCCTCTATACAAACCGGGCAAGCACGCCGTTTACAAAGCCGGCAGATTCATCCTGCCCGAACTTTTTGGCAAGCTCCACAGCTTCATTAATCGCCACGCTGTCCGGTACTTCTTCATCAAACTTAATCTCATAAACGGCCAGGCGGATGATGGTCAGATCCACTTTACCCATTCTGGAGGTTGTCCAGCCCTTTGCGGTGGTATTGATCATTTCATCGATCTCCGGCAGCTTATCCTGTATTTTTTCAAATTTTCCCTGGATATAAGCAGCATCCTTTTCTCCGATGCCGTTTTCCTCGTCCTCAAAAAAGAGCTGGCACTGTTCAGGCATCTCTTCCTTCGGATTGAATTCCACGCGGAACAACAGCTTGAAAATCTGTTCCCTTTGTTCTCTTCTGCCCATTATTTCCTCAATTCCGCCGATTTCCGGCTTTGTTCGCTTCTTCCCCCACAGCACTGCAGCGTCCGGAAAAAGAAGGGGAAAACCTGTCCCCCGCCGGGTCACACCACAATATGCCGAAAGGATTTGCCGATAAATAGCTTGTACAGGCTGAATATACAAGTTATTTGCCGGCAAATCCTAAGTGCCTTTCGGGATACGAAAGGCACCTGTCGTCAGACCATTTTAATTTCCAGGCTCCATATTGACATTGACAATACGGATATTGACATCCGTTACGGTAAGCCCGGTCATATTTTCTATGGCATTTTTAACCTTTTCCTGAACCTTGCTGCAGGTTCCAGGGATATTATATCCATATTCCAGGGACAGCGCCAGATCCGCCTTAACGGTATTACCGGCCACCTGCACCTTTACTCCTTTTGTCAGGCTCTTAACCCCAACCTTGCCGATAAGCTCATTGGTAATATTGCCTGCCATGGCAGACACGCCTTCCACCTCTGTCGCCGCCAGAGATGCTATCATTGCCACAACCTCGTCCGCAATCTGCACGGAACCAATGCTTTCATTGGAATTCTCTGATTCCATTCCCCGCAGGACATAGGTATTTCTATTGTTGTCTTTTCTTGTATCTTTTTCCATAAGGCTGCCTCCTTTATTCCTATAACACTGATTATAACAAAATACCACACCTTTGCAAAGTGTTTTTATCAGGCGCTCTTTTACTGCTACTGTTCACTCTAGCCAAAAGCTTAAGGTATACTGCTCCGGAGTGTCCACATAAGCGGCGGACGCACCGTCTCCCTTCAGATAGTCAAAGATCTTCTGATCCTCCAGTAATTTTTCCTTCATTTCCTGGTATACGGTAAGATCGGCGCACTTCAGGGTGACGATTCCTTTTTCCTCTTCATAGCCCCTGGCAAACAGCTCCGTCAGCCTGTTCTCATCAACGCTTTCAAAATATGCATTTTCCCTGACGTAATAATTGTCGGCCATGGCCGTACATTCCGGGAGGCAGAAGGAATTATCTATTCTATGGGTACGCAAAAGCTGCTGCGTGGTGACCATAAGATAATCATAGTTCACGCTGGGCCGGGTTTTCCCCTGCCAGGCAGGATCATCGTCCCCCATGAGGTAATAGGCGTCTCCCCAGGTGGGATCCACATAATACCATTCCCCGTCCGCCAGTACCATGTCCCAGGCATGGGGTTCTCCGTTCTTCACCTGTCCGGTGACAAGGACCGCCGGGATACCCAGCCGGCCGCAGAGAAACTGAAACGCTTTGGCATACCCCTGGCACACAGATTCCCCATAAAGGAATACGGAACATATTGTCTGGTTTTCAGGTGCATCCAGCCTGTAATCCGTGTGTTCTATCATGTAATCATAGATATATCTGATCTTCTGATAGTCATCCATATCGGTATGTATGCCTTCCAATGCCCGGTCAACATAGTCTTCTATGCCTTCCGTACGTTCCTGCACCTGTTCCCCGGTCAGGGTATATTGCCCGGAAAAGGTTATTTTGTGTATTTCCTCTCCCAGTGTATGTTTGGTGAAGGTATAGCCGTCCACATAGAAAATCTCCGGATGATCTGCAAGAATGCTGTTAAATACCGGCTCCAGCAAATCCGGATTCAGGGTGGAAAGCTCCACATCCCGTTCAAAACCGGTTATCGCCTGCAGCATCTGCAGGTAAAGCTGTTGTTCTTCCTCCGTAAGAAGTCCGTAAGCATATCCGTTTTCCCCGGAAATTCCGTCAGCCGTACTTTCCTCCGCCTGCTCGTCAGTAACTTTCTCTTCTGAAGCGGCTGTATCCCTCCCGGATAATCCGGATTCCGCGCGTGTCACAGATTCCTCCTGCGCGGGAAAGCTTTCTGTTTCTTCCACGTTTTCTCCTCCGGGCCAAGGAATGGGCAGTTCCCCCTTCCAGGCCCAGAATGCAGTGATAAAAATAAGAATAACGAGAATGACTACTACGGTTTTGGAAAATCTTTTCATTTTGCATGACTCCTGTCCATTGCGGCCGCTTTCTTTAATTCCGGCTGAATTCGGTTAAGATAAGTCCCTTGTTCCTGTCGATGGTCATGCCCACACTCCATTCGTTTACGAAAAGCAAAAGCGGATTTCCTCTCATATCCTTTACCTTCTTCATGTCGGAGGTTCCTGTCAGCTTATCCAAATCGAATTCTTCTTTATTCTCTATCCAGCGGATATATTCATAAGGAAGGGGTTCCAGACGGATTTCCACGTTATATTCATTATTGAGGCGGTATTTGAGTACATCAAACTGAAGAACACCTACCACCCCAACAATAATCTCTTCCATACCGGTATTGTATTCCTGGAAAATCTGGATGGCACCTTCCTGGGCAATTTGGGTGATTCCTTTGACAAACTGCTTACGTTTCATGGTATCCACCTGCCGTACCCTCGCAAAATGCTCCGGGGCAAAGGTAGGGATCCCTTCATAGGTGAAATCTTCCTTCGGCATACATAATGTATCCCCGATGGAAAAAACGCCGGGATCGAATACACCGATTATATCCCCCGCATAGGCTTCCTCCAGTATCTTCCGTTCACTTGCCATAATCTGCTGGGGCTGGGAAAGGCGCATGATTTTGCCGCCCTGCACATGCTTGACTTCCATGCTGGCTTCGAATTTACCGGAGCAGATACGCATGAAGGCAATTCTGTCTCTGTGCGCTTTATTCATATTGGCCTGTATTTTAAATACAAAGGCGGAAAAATTGTTTTCTGCCGGGTCCACAAGACCGGAATCCGCTTTTCTGGGAAGAGGGGTTGTCGTCATCTCCAGAAAGTGCTGCAGGAATATTTCCACCCCGAAGTTTGTGAGAGCGGATCCGAAGAATACGGGGGTCAGATCGCCACGGCGCACTTCCTCCAAATCGAACCCGGCACTTGCACCGTCCAGCAGTTCTATTTCTTCCAGCAGCTTGTCCAGCGCCTCACGGCCTATATATCCACACAGTCGTTCTTCATCTTCCACGGGAATCTCAATCGTTTCCCCTTCCTTCGTCCCTTTTTCCGTATCGGAATAGATGATCACACAGCGTTTATCCCTGTCATATATTCCCTTAAACCCTTTTCCGGAACCGATGGGCCAGTTTTTGGGGCAGGTGGCTATTCCCAGCTCCTTTTCGATCTCATCCAGAAGGTCGAAGGTATCGTTGGCATCCCTGTCCATTTTATTGATGAATGTAAATATAGGGATTTTACGCATTACACAGACCTTGAACAGCTTTCTGGTCTGCGCCTCCACCCCTTTGGATCCGTCTATGACCATGACCGCGGAATCCGCCGCCATCAGGGTTCTGTAAGTATCCTCGGAGAAATCCTGGTGTCCCGGGGTATCCAGGATGTTGATGCAGTATCCGCCGTATTCAAACTGCAGTACGGAAGAGGTGACGGAAATACCTCTTTCCTTTTCTATTTCCATCCAGTCGGAAACGGCATGCCTGGCCGTAGCCTTTCCTTTTACGCTTCCTGCCAGGTTAATGGCACCTCCGTACAGCAGGAACTTTTCGGTCAGGGTTGTTTTTCCCGCATCGGGATGGGATATAATGGCAAAGGTTCTTCTTCTGTTAATTTCCTGAGTCAGGTTACTCACTTTTCTTTCCTCCGGTTGTTCATGTTAATCCGGGCGTAAACCCGGCAGGGCATCACTTTGTCCGCATAATTTGACAGAACCGCAGACAGGCTCCGGTATATGCCGGTTAATGGGGAAGCATACTCTTCCCCTGAAACTGCGGGGAGATTCCGAAATAATCCAGTACGGTAGCCCCTATATCGGCAAAGGTATCCCTGGTTCCCAGATTAACCGGGGAGATATTTTTGCCGTAAAGCAGGAAGGGGGTATATTCCCTGGAATGATCGGTGGAAACGGTATAGCCGGGATCGCAGCCGTGATCCGCCGTGATCATGAGAAGATCCTCTTCCCCCATCCGGGTAAGAATCTCCGGCAGGCGACTGTCAAAATAGGTGAGCGCCCTGGCATAGCCGTCAATATCGTTCCGGTGTCCATAAAGCATATCATAGTCCACAAGGTTAATAAAACAGAGGCCCCGGAACTCTTTATCCATAAATTCCAGCGTCTTGTTGATACCGTCTTCATTCCCCTGGGTATAGGTATATTCGGTCAGCCCTCTGCCTGCAAAAATATCGTGTATTTTTCCCACACCGATTACCGCGTATCCGTTTTCCTTCAGCTGATCCAGCATATTGACGGAAGGCGGTTCAATAGAAAAATCATGGCGTCCGGAAGTTCTGGTATAGTTCCCCGCAGTCCCGGTAAACGGACGGGCGATTACGCGTCCGACACCGTGCTCACCTGTAAGGATGGCACGGGCAATCCTGCAGTACTCATATAAGGTTTCCGGCGGGACAATATCCTCATGGGCAGCAATCTGGAAAACGCTGTCGGCTGAGGTATATACGATGAGGTCACCGGTCTTGACGTGTTCCTCCCCGTAGTCCCGGATAACATCGGTTCCGGAATAAGGCTTGTTGCAGAGGACACCGCGGCCGGTGAGGCGGGTGAACTCATCCAGTACCTCAGCGGGGAAGCCGTCAGGATAGGTGGGAAGGGGACGGCCGGAATATATGCCGGAAATTTCCCAATGGCCTATTGTGGTATCCTTGCCTTTGGAGGCTTCCTGCATACGGGCTACCGCAGCCATGGGTGTTTCGCAGGAAGGATGGTAATCGATTCCTTCTATATTAAAGAGTCCCAGTTTTTCCATATTGGGCATGTGGAAAAAGGAACTGGCGGATGCGCTTTTCAAGGTGTTGGTACCGGCATCGCCGTATGCAGGGGCATCCGGTTGGGCACCGATACCTACGCTGTCCAGGACGATGAGAAAAATTCGTTTCATGGGTGGAGTGCTCCTTTCTTTCCCGCGGGCAGCCGGCTGCGGGGTATCTAAGTTTGGGGGATCATGCAGGAATTATAACGCAGCATGAAGGGCGGGGATTTGGCTGCGGACGGGCAGAACCCAGAGAACACAAGTGTCCTCTGGGTCGCTTCGCTCGCCAGATGGGAAAACAGAAAACGCCGGTTCTGCAAGCAGTCCAGCATTTTCTGTTTTCCCATCTGGTTCTGCCCTGTTCGAAGATTATACCACAAATCCTTCTTTTGTACACTATTTACTTGATGTATTTTCTTGTGTCACCAAAATCCATCGCCAGAGGCGATTTAGAATGGATTTTGGCTATAACTGTGAAGGGACTGGACAGTTATGTTTTTCCTATATATTAATTCCCGGTAATGGGGCTGATTATTATGTTTTCCGGGGAGATTCCTGTTTTTCTTGTTACGATGTCTTCAATCTGGGCTCTTTGGGCATCGGTAAGGCTGGGAGCATTGACTACCACATCCACGCCGGAGCCGCTGATGCTTACCACAACATCACTGAAGCCTTTTGCTTCCAGAAGAATTTCTGCGGCGGTCTCTTTTTCAGCCATATCGGTAAGTGCGATCATGCCGTTAATGGCATCCTGCTTCTGTTCTTCGCTGATATTTGCATTGTTTATAATGTCCAGAAGGGTCTCTTTATTTTTTGCCCTTGTCTGTTCCTTCTGCAGCTTGGCTCCCGCTAAGGAGGTTACTCCGGTAGAACTGGTAAATACGGCTTCTCCGGGGACTTCCCCGCTCTGTACATCCGCATCCTCCGCCACCTGTTCCGCACTCGCTTCATCCATATTTTCCGCCACCACCGCTACCTGCGCGCTGTCCGCCTGTACCTGGGCATCAGCCGACATCTGGGCGTCAAGGTAATCCGCCGCTGCCACGCCGTCCTGATCGGAATCCATACTGTCAATATCCGACACCACGTCCTCCTCAGACAAATCAAGCAAAGCAGTCATATCCTCTTCTGCGTTTCCGGCATCCGCGCTTGTAAGCTGTTCTTCTCCTGCCTTGGTTCCTGCAAAATTCAGGTACCCTGCCACCGCAATCATAATTGCCAGTGCTGTAATCATTATCTGGTTGCGTTTCAACACATTCTTCACTCCTGTTCCCTCTGCTTTCTGCTATTTCATCTTAACTACTTTAATCTTATGTGCCTCTACTCCAAATAATGCCTGAATCACTTCCGTAATATTTTTCTGTATAATGGCGTTTCCGCCTCCCTGGGCTACCACAGTAACTCCTTCTATGGCAGGCTCCAGTGTTTTACTGATATAGGGCGTTTTATTGCCGGCCTGATCGGTCACATATACCGTGGTTTCTTCCTGTTTGGAATTCACCACATCCCTGCTTCCGCCCGCGCTGTCCGTTTCTTTGGTCGTATCCATGCTGGAGGGAATATCCTTTTCCACCACCTGTTCCGTGGAAGAGGATAAGGTCACCATAACCTTGACGCTTCCCACACCGTCCATACTGGACAGCAGGGCCTCCAGGCGATCTTCCACCTGCTGTGCATAGCCGCCGTCACTCCCGATTTCTTCTGTTTCCGATGTCTTTACCGTACTGCTTCCCATGTCCGATAACCCGGTCTCTTCATTCGTAGTATCCGTTTTTTTTACAGGCAGGGCAATCACCATTAAAAGGATTCCCAAAAGCGCCAGGATTGCCATATTTTCTTTCGTCAGCTTTTTCTTCCAGGATGCCAGGCGATCACCCATTCCATATCACCTCCAGATTTTCCATTTCCATGCCAAGAGCACCGGCAAATGCTGTTTTTATCTGCCTCTGTTCTTCCGACGGCCTTCCGCTGCCCTCAGCATTCGTTCCCTCCCCCTCCCTCATTGGGGCAACCGCTATTTTTTCTATATTTATTGTTTTGCCGCCGCTGTTTCCTTCGGCTATTTCCAACCGGAGTTTTCCGTCTTCCGGTACGGATACGGCCAGCAGGGACAAACCATATTCCGCCAGGCATGGCTCCAGCTTTTGGCGGGCTGTCATATCCAGCGCCTCCTCCTGATAATCCCTGCCCTGCAAATCGCTTTCCTCCACCTGTTTTCCAATCCTTTCAATCTCCTGTTCATATTTTTCCATGGCACTGGCATAAGCGCCGGCTGCATCAAATTTGCCCAAAGAAAGAACAGGAAGCGCTATCTGGGAGAGGACCATAATGCTGATCATCATCTTCACATATTTTTCATAACCTCCGGATGGCAGAAAATGTACAATTATCTGTCCGGCCAGCATGAATACAGTTACCTTTTTTAACAGATCCAGAAACTGGTCACCCATATTCCTCCTTCCTTTCCCTGCTGTTTTCCTGTCCGCAACCCGGAGAAACAGGGTCATCAGCCCATCCGGCCTGCCAGACAGGTAATAATGGCAAACATGATTAAAAAGCAGGCGCAGGCGGTAAAACAGATGCGTAACAGCAGCAGCAGGCCGTCGCCGGCCTTGTTCACACAGCCGGTTATCCGCTTATCCGCGGTCATTCCCAGCAGCGCCGCGCACAGCTTCAGAATCCCCGCATACAATAGTAACTTGGCAAAGGGAACTATGCACAGCCCCAGTAAAAGAAGAAAGGCGGCAACTCCCAGCCCGTTCTTAACCAGTACCGCAGAACCAATCAGCAGCTGGGCTGTCCCCTCCGCCAAACCGCCCAGACCCGGTATTGCCGATAGGGCCTTTCCTGCCACATTAAGCTTTAACTGCTCCAGCACCGGAGTTACCATGGACTGGAGAAGGCCGATTCCGGTAATGCAGGTAAGCATGAACTTCAGGAATCCTCCTATGCCTTTCTGCAGAAGTTCTACAAGCATACCAAGCTTTTCTTCTTCCCACACACCGTTCATCACCACCAGCATCATATAAATATTCACTGCAGGAAGTCCTATGGTCACAAGAAGCTGCTCCACCCCATAAATCAGAAGCAGGATAAGCTGATAATAACCCGCCGCGGTGGCGGCTCCCGAGGAAAGCCCCAGTGCCAGCATAAAGGTGGGGACAAACAGACGGACAAACAGCAGTATCCGCTGCAGCAGGACTCCTGCGATATCAGCCGCCTGTGTAAAAGTCCTGAGAACCACAAACAGCATGAGCAGATAGGAAATAAAATGAGCGATATCTGCGATCTGATGATTGTCAAAACTCTGCATCACCACCGTGAACAGGGCGGACAGCACACCGATAATAAGAAGCGTGAGCATCAGGTTTTTCATTCCGCTTATCTCTGCCAGGATTCCGTTACGTATGGAATCGGTAAGGCCCCGGAAGGCCTCTCCCATATTCCCTGCCAGTACCTGTCCGAAAAAAGAAGTAAAGTCTATGCTGAAATCAGGGAAAAGCTGTTCTATTTGGCGGGACAGATCGTCCAGATTCAATTCTCCGGCCAGTGTCGTCAATTCCATCCTGTTTTCCTCTACTTCATAAAGCCCGTTATCGTATCAATCAAAGACAACAGCACCGGCATTCCGGCCAGGAGAATCGTCACCTTACCGAACAGCTCCACCTGGGCTGCAATGGCCTGGTATCCCGCATCCCTGCAAAGTCCGGCACAAAATTGGCAAAGATAGGTGATTCCGGTTACTTTAAATAAAATACCGAAATAGGTTCCGCTCCCTTCCAAAAAACCGCCCAGTGCCAGTACCGAATCCTTTACCTGTGTCAGATACTGGCAGATATAATAAAAAATTATCAATGCTACGGCTATTCCGATATAAGCGCTGTATTCCTGCTTTCCGGATTTAAACTGCAGGCCGATCAGGACGCCGGTTATCCCAAGTAACGCGATTTTTGCCATATCCATTCCCTGTCCCTTCCTTTCTGTCAGAGCTGAAACAGGTTCTGTATCGTAGTGAATAAATCGTATATGTAGGGGATCACCCAGGTAAGCACCAGTATCAGCCCTGCCAGGGAAAGGAGAAATGCGTGCTCTTCCCTCCCGCTGTGCTTTAATATCTGGCTGAGGATAGTGACCAGGATCCCTACTGCCGCTATTTTAAAAATAAGACTTACTCCCATTCCATTCTCCTTCAAAGTCATATCAGCAGGATGGCAATCAGCAGCCCTCCTGCCATACTCACGGAAAGAACCGCTTTTCTACGGCTTTCTGTCTCTTTCCTCGCCTTTTCTTCCGCACGCCTTATTTCCTTCCCGAACTGTTCCAGGGACAGCAGCTGCATCTGTCCGTCTGCAAAACCGGTAAATCCGGGGAAGGAAAGCAACAGCTCCTCTTCTTTTTTATCCAGACAGGTTTCCTTCAGGAAGCCTGTAATCTCATCCTCCCAGGCCGCCGCAAATGTGATTCCTTCCGGTCCCTGGGCTTTTTTCCCCACATTTACGAAGCATTCCCCCAGCCGGCCTTTCAGACGGTTTCCCACACGGATCAGCCCCTCGGGCAGTGTCGACCTGCTGTAACCCACTTCGCTTTCCAGCATGGAAAAGGCTCTTGCCAAAAGATGCAGCTGACCGATATGTTTGTCCATATCCCTGCACGTACACCATCCGAATCCGGCACAGCCCAGCACCAAAAGCAGCGCGCCGGCAAGTTTCATCATAGCAGCCTCCCTGCCAGTGTCCTTTGTTCTTTATCCAAAACGGAGGACACCTCACATTTTCCCAGCCTTCTGGTAAGGACCACATATCGTTCAAACACCTTTTCTCCCGCCAGCTGCCGCATAAACAGCCGGTTGGCCGCCTCATCTGCTGTTTCCGCATGAATCGTTGCCAATATAGAGCACCCGCAGCAAAGCGCCTTTTTCAAGGCCGCGATATCGTCCTCACTCCCCAGTTCGTCCACACCGATTACCTTCGGTGCCATGGAACGGATCAGCAGCATCATCCCTTCCGCTTTCGGGCAGCTGTCCAGGACATCCGTTCGCATCCCCACATCGTTCTGTACACGTCCCTGGAAGGAACCGGCAATCTCGGAACGCTCGTCCACAATTCCCACCGTAACACCTTCCCCAAAGGAATTCCCATCGGATACCTGCCTTACGATATCCCGCAGCAGCGTTGTCTTGCCGCAGCCCGGAGGAGACAGGATAAGCGTATTTAAAAAGCTTCCGTTCCGGTAAAGAAAGGGCAGTACCTCATCGGCAGCACCTTTGATTTCATGGGAAATCCGGATGTTTACACAGGATATATGTTTGATATTTCTGATTTTCTCCCTTTCCGAAAGAATGACCTCCCCTGCAAGCCCCATACGGTGCCCTCCCGGCAGCGACAAATATCCGCGGCTCATTTCTTCTTCAAAGGCATACATGGAGTAATTGCAGGTGTAGGAAATCAGCTGCTCCAGCTCTTCCCTGCCCATAATCTCCGGCTGTTCGGTGCGGTGTACGATATTCCCGTTTTTGTCTTTATAATATTCTTTCCCGTCTATATAAAGCAGCACAGGTTTATCCGCACGCAGCCTTATTTCCTGGAGTTGCTCGGACAAACCTGCCGCTTTCCGCCATTTTCCCCGCATTTCTTCCGGAAAAATCCGTAAAACATCTTCCTCACGCGTCATGGCCACACATCCTTTCCCTGTTTGTATTACCGGAACGTACTTGAAACTATGCTTACCGTCCGTTGTGCGTCCCACTTTGCGGCACAGCCGCTTCCAATGAGGAATACACAGCGCAGCAACGCTGACCGGACTTGGGACAAATCTCCTGCAATGGAGGCATACAGACAGCGGAAATGAATACGCAAATACACTCTTAGCAGTCTGTCCACTTTTCTGCCTAGAAAGGCTATACTTCCATGGAATGCTTTGCTTCCTTGGAAGGCTTTGCTTCCATGGAACGCTTTGCTTCCATTTTCAGTATATTGTGTGACATGCCAGGTTATGACTCCCGAGGAAATAAAAAACCGGAGGAATGTTTTTACACATTCCTCCGGTTCCTATTCTGTTTATTCGTGCGGGGATATTGGGTTTAAACCTGTGCTACATCCTTCATGGAGAAGCTGATTCTGCCCATTTTATCTTTACCAAGGCAGACAACCGTAACCATTTCACCGAGAGTAAGCACATCTTCCACACGGTTGATTCTTTCTTTGGCGATCTTGGATATGTGAACCATACCTTCTTTTCCGGGAGCGAATTCGATAAAGGCACCGAACTCCTTAATGCTGACTACCACACCCTTGAAAATCTGGCCTTCCTGGAAATCTGTGGTGATGATCTTAACCATTTCCACAGCCTTATCCATCATTTCCTTATCCGTTCCGCATACGGAAACCTTTCCGTCATCCGTAATATCGATCTTCACGCCGGTACGGGCAATGATTTCATTAATTGTCTTTCCGCGCTGTCCAACCACATCGCCGATTTTTTCCGGATCAATCTGTACGGAGATAATCTTGGGCGCATAGGTTCCCACTTCCGCTCTGGGAGCAGGGATGCAGGGACTCATCACTTCATTCATAATGAATTCCCTTGCTTCTTTTGTTTTAGCAATCGCCTCTTCCACGATAGGTCTGGTCAGGCCGTGAATCTTGATATCCATCTGAATGGCCGTAATACCGTCATGGGTACCAGCCACCTTGAAATCCATATCCCCGAAGAAATCTTCCAGTCCCTGGATATCGGTGAGTACCAGATAATCATCATCCGTATCTCCGGTAACAAGCCCGCAGGAAATACCTGCCACCTGCTTTTTAAGAGGAACGCCGGCGGCCATCAGGGACATCGTGGATGCACAGATGGATGCCTGGGAGGTGGAGCCGTTGGACTCAAAAGTCTCAGACACGGTACGAATTGCATAAGGGAATTCGTCCTCCGTAGGAAGTACCGGAATCAAAGCCTTTTCTGCCAGTGCACCATGGCCGATTTCACGGCGTCCCGGCCCTCTGGAAGGCTTTGTCTCCCCTACGGAATAGGACGGGAAATTATAATGGTGCATATATCTCTTATTTACTTCGTTTTCATCTAGTCCGTCAATTCTCTGCATTTCAGAGAGGGGAGCCAGTGTGGTAATCGTACAGATCTGAGTCTGTCCGCGGGTGAACATGGCGGAGCCATGCACTCTGGGAATAATATCCACCTCAGCAGCCAGGGGCCGGATCTGTGTAATCGCACGTCCGTCCGGACGCTTATGATCTTTCAGGATCATCTTGCGGACTGTCTTTTTCTGATACTGGTAAATCGCCTCTCCCAGAACAGAAAGCCATTCTTCCTTCTCTGCGAACGCTTCCTCCAGACGGTCGGTTACTTTTCTGATATTTTCTTCTCTTACCTGCTTAACATCGGTAAATACTGCCTCTTCCATCTCTGCAGGAGGTACGATTTCCTTCATGGCAGCAAATAATTCTTCCGGAATGGCACAGCTGGTGTATTCATGCTTGGCCTTACCTAATTCCGCAACAATCGTATTGATAAAGGCAATAATTGTCTGGTTTACATCATGTGCCATATATATGGCTTCAATCATCTTATTTTCAGGCACTTCATTGGCGCCGGCTTCAATCATGATGACCTTTTCGCCTGTAGAAGCAACGGTAAGGCTTAAATCCCCATTCTTCCACTGTTCCTGGGAAGGATTGAGAACAAATTCACCGTCCACCAGCCCTACCTGGGTCATTGCACAGGGGCCGTCAAAGGGAATATCGGAAATGCTGGCTGCAATCGCGGAACCCAGCATAGCCACCAGCTCCGGACGGCAGGAAGGATCTACGGAAAGAACCAGGTTATTCAGGGTTACATCATTTCTGTAATCCTTGGGGAACAAAGGACGCATGGGACGGTCGATAACACGGCTCGTCAGCACGGAGTTTTCACTCGCTTTTCCTTCCCTCTTATTAAAGCCTCCGGGAATTTTCCCAACGGAATAAAGCTTCTCTTCATATTCAACGCTCAGGGGGAAGAAATCAATCCCCTCTCTGGGCTTTTCACTCGCTGTTGCGGTGGATAACACAGTGGTATCCCCATAATGCATAAATGCAGCCCCGTTTGCCTGTGCTGCCACTCTGCCGATGTCCACACTCAGGGTGCGTCCGGCAAGCTCCATAGAAAATGTCTTGTACATTTTGTCTCTCCTTTTCTGAACTGATCTTTAATGATGTGCCGTCCAGGCAGAAGATGCCGAAACTACTGACAAAACCACTTGCCCGGCCATACGGGGCAAATACCCTTGTCAGTGGTCTCGGAAGCACTCTTCCGGCCTGAGATAGCAGAAAGCGCCCTCCATATAAGGATGCGCCCGTTGTACGGCCCGGAATTTCCCTTCACCGTACAATAAGGCGGAAGGCTCCAGGCAATCCCGAAGCCAAATCCGCCTTGATTTGCAGCATTATTTTCTGATTCCCAGTTTTTCAATCAGAGAACGGTATCTTTCGATATCCTTGCCTTTCAGATAATCCAGAAGGCCTCTTCTCTGGCCAACCATCTTAAGCAGACCTCTTCTGGAATGATGATCCTTCGGGTTGCTCTTCAGATGCTCGGTAAGCTCTTTGATTCTTTCTGTCAAGACTGCGATCTGTACCTCCGGTGAACCGGTGTCGCCTTCGCATCTTGCATACTCAGTGATAATTGCTGTTTTCTTTTCTTTGGAAATCATGTGTGTTCCTCCTTAAATTGGTAACCGCCTGATACCAGGATGGGGTCGGAGTGTCCTGCATCTGGGTACCGGCTGGATTTCATACTAGGAAAGTATAACACATGCATCCTGCTCTTGTAAACTCTTTTCTTATTTTAACCTATCTTTCCTTTTAACCCGTCTTGTAACAGTCCAGACAAGTCTGAAACGTTACCGCATCCGAGTTACTGGCTGAGAACCCGCTTCACCGCATAAGGCGTACGATAGCTCACATTGGAGATTTTGATGCCGGAACGGGGATTGCTGGCATGGATAACCTGTCCGTTTCCGATATATATAGCCACATGGTTCACTCTTCCGTTCTGTGCGTAGAAAACCAAATCACCGGGCATCGCCTCAGAAAGGCTCACCTTGGTTCCCATCGTGCTCTGGGAAGCGGAGGAATGAGGCAGGGATACCCCGTAATTCTTAAATACACTCATGGTAAATCCGGAGCAGTCTGCGCCTTTGGTCAGGCTCACGCCTCCCCAAACATAAGGATTTCCCAGGAACTGCTTCGCATAATTAACCAAATCAACACGGACATTGGAAACGCCCTTGCCATATTTCAGCTCGGTCTGTGTAACGGCTCTGTCCAGTTTCTTTGCAATATTCACATAATCAGCGGATACATAGGCTTCCTCATCATCCAGCATGATCTTCACCCATCCGTCCAGCTGCTCCACTACCTCCAGTTCTTCGCCTTCGGCAACCAGAGTTATAACCGGGCTTTCCGTGCTGGCCTCCTGTCTTACCCGCAGGCCTCCCGAATTACATACCGCCATATCCGCAGCCACCTTATCCGCCCTGTCCCTGGCTTCCTGCCCTGTGAGCAGAAACTCGGACTTAACGTAGCCGGTAACCTTGCCGGACTTGATATGCGCCCATCCGTCTTTTATCTCCAGCACCTCACAGCCGCTGTTCTTGCTCATTTTGCCGACCAGTTTGCCGTCCTCGCTGGGATCTTCTCTTACATTCAGATAATTGGAAACATTGGCAATCCCCAGGTTGCTGAAGCCGTATATCGCTTTCCGTTCCACCTTGGCTTCTTCTGCAGCCGCCAGATATTCTTCTTCCTTCACATTCGCTTCCAGGATCTCGCCCACACCTGCAGAAGGCACCAGCGCGTTCCCGGTTTCTGTTGCCGAAATTGTCATTCCCGTATATAATACGATTCCCGCCGCCAACATGCCGATTGCTTTTGTTCCTTTTAACATAAAATATATCTCCTGTTTTCCTGCTATGTACTCATTCCGTCCGGTCTGTACGGAACTTTTTACAGATTCCTTTCAAATTGTTACAATATTATTACAACTGTATTATATGCAAATCCGTCCCTTCTGTCAATTCCCAATTCCTTAATTTTACAGGAAATTGCTGGAATCCCGTAAAAATCACTTTTTACGGGATTCCAGGTGCTTTCTCTATCATTGCCGGCCGCATGTCACACATCCTTTTACACCGCCTTACTCACTTCATATTCTGTATTATCCATGGCAAAGGCGATATTGGTGGCATGATCCGCCACTCTTTCCAGGCCGCTGACCACATCGGAAAATATCATACTCGCTTCCGGCGTACAAAGATTTTTGGTCATACGTTCAATATGGGATTTCTGGATCTCCCGTTCCTTCTCATCAATGGCATCCTCCAGCTGTTCCACATTTTCTGCCAGTTCATCGGACCCGGTGGAAAACATTTCCACGGCAAAACGGATTATGGTATTGACCATATCCAGCATTTCTCCCAGTTCATGCTGTGCTTCCCTGCTGAAGCCCACACCGGTTTCTTTTCTTTTTTTCGCCGCATCCGCTACATTTTCCGCATGATCACCGATTCTTTCGATGTCATTTACAATATGGAATAGAGCGCCGATGCTCTTCTGGTCTTCGATAGGAAGGGTTGTCTGGTTGATTTTTACCAGATAATTGGTAATGGCATGGTTCAGGAAATTAATATTCTTTTCCACCGAATAAACGGTTTCAATATCCTCGTCATCCAGGGTAATCAGGGCATTCATGGCACGGTTGAGGTTGTCGGAGGCGAGGGTCGCCATACGGTTCAGTTCCTTATCCACCTCCACCACTGCTGTTGCCGGGTTGAATACCGTTTTGTCCCCGATATATTTCAGGGTAAAATTGTCCCTGTCGTCCATCCTGGCATCCTCGCCGGGCACAAAGACATAGGTGAGTTTTACGATAAGGCCGGCAAAGGGGAACAGAGCAATAACCTGGAATATTTTAAAGATAGTATGGGCATTGGCAACAAAACGGCCCGAATTGGTACCGGATACCAGATGCAGCATATCCATGACGGGATTCATGGCCAGCTTCAGGATCAGATACATGAGTGCGGTCCCTATTACATTGAACAGGAAATGTATCATAGCCGCCCGTTTGGCGTCCTTCTTTCCGTTCAGGGAGGCCAGAAGCGCCGAGGTGCAGGCGCCGATATTGCAGCCCAAAACAATAAAGAGGCAGATGGGGAGTTCAAGAAGTCCCTGGTTTGCCATGAGCAGCACAATGCTTACGGTCACGGAGGAGCTTTGGATCACTGCCGTCAGGACGGTTCCTACCAGAATGGCAAGCATAGGGCTGGTCAGGGAAGAAAGAATATGGACAATTTCAGGCATATCCCGCATACCCGACATGGCGCTTGACATTCCCGATAACCCCATGAATAATACGCCGAACCCAAGGACTATATGGCAGATCTTGACGATATTCTGCCGTTTGCAGAACATAACACCCAAAATTCCCGCAAGCAGGAAAACCGGAGCTATTTCAGAAAGGTTAAAAGATACGAGCTGTGAGGTTACCGTGGTACCGATATTCGCACCAAAAATAACTCCTGCAGCCTGATACAAATTCATCAGTCCCGAATTAACGAAGCTGACTACCATGACCGTACACGCTGAGGATGACTGGATCACCGCCGTAAAAATAATACCTACCAGCATACCCAGAAAACGGTTTGTGGTAAACATCTCCAGGATGCCCCTCAGCTTGGCTCCTGCCGCCTTCTCAATACTCTCGCTCATCAGCCGCATACCAAACAGAAACAAGCCCAGTCCTCCGGCCATCGACAACAGCATCGCACCTATACTCATCTTTCGTCTGATTCCTTCCCACCCTGCGAAAAAGGCCTTTCGGCCTTTTCTCCTGGGTTTACAATATACATAGATTTTGCATTTTATTTACACACACTTTACATATATTTTAAGGGATTCTTAAGAAAGATACAAGTCTAATAACGAATTTTGTCAAAATAGGGGGCGGACAGCTTTCCGGCTTTCCCAATACTTCCTGCCCGCATCGATATCCCGGGCCATATTTTCTTTTAACTCTTCCACGCCGGAAAACTTCTTTTCCGGCCGGCAGAAGGAAAGAAGGGATACTTCCACATATTCCCCGTAAATCTCTTTATCAAAATCATAAAGGTAGGTTTCCACACTCATCTGGCCGCTGTTGCTCACGGTGGGCCTGCAGCCGATATTAGTAATTCCTTCATGCAGGACTCCTTTGACGCAAACGAGGGAGAGGTACACCCCTTTCGGCGGAAGGAGTTTGTCCCTGGGAGGCAGGAGGTTTACCGTAGGCATACCCAGCGTCCTTCCCAGCCTTTTCCCGTGTTTTACGGTCCCGGACACCCCGAAAGGAGCACCCAGAAGCTTTTCCGCCAGTTCCATATTCCCCTTCAGAATCTCTTCCCTGACAAAGGTGGAACTGATCTCCCGGCTTCCATACATGATTTTATCGATCACCTGCACCTGATAGCCCATTTTATCCGCCATGGCCTTTAACAGATGCCAGTCTCCTTTTCCTCTGTCTCCAAAGGAAAGATCCGTACCGGCAGCTATGAACCGCGCCCCCAGCTGCCCGTGAAGAACCCGGCTCACAAAAATCTCCGGAGGCATGGCAGCCGTCTGTGCATTCATGGGAAATTCAATGAGCAGATCGACACCCATCCGCTCAAAAAGCCGCCTTTTTTCTTCTTTTGTGGTAAGCTCCGCCTGGGGTTTTCCCGAGAAGAAAACGGAAGGCGGCGGATCAAAGGTAAATACTGTGGCTGCAAGCCCGTCCTCCTTCGCCTTGATAATCTGGGCCAGAAGTTTTCTGTGCCCCTGGTGGATTCCGTCAAATTTCCCGATTGCCACCGCCGTATGCTGTTCCCACTTAAATTCTGTCGTTCCTGCTATAATCTGCATTCTTTTAATCCACGCCTGGTATCATTTCTCTTATAAAAACATCTTTACCGGCTGATACCGTCCTTTTTCATCCGAATAGGCAAAAATTCCATAAAAACGTCCTTCCATATCATACACTTTCACCCGCACGCCGTCAACCGCTTCCCTTTCTTCCCGGATCTGTTCGGGATAGAAAGCATTCCCATTTTCCAGCAGACGGCGGAAGGGATTCTGTATTGTGACCGAAGGCAGCTCCGCGAACATGGCCTCCACCGGAATCACCTGTTCCTCCAGCCTGTCCTCATGGGCAAGCTTTTCCAGTTCATCAAGCCGCAGGGCATTATCAATAGTAAATAGCCCCACTCTCGTCCGTTTCAGGCTTTTCATGGTTCCCCCGCAGCCCAGTCTTGCGCCGATATCATGGCAGAGGGTGCGGATATAGGTCCCTTTGGAGCATACCACCCGGAAGGTTATTTCGGGAAGCGCTGCGGAAAGGATTTCTATCTGTCTGATTTCCACCGGACGGCCCGCCCGTTCTACTTCTTTTCCGGCCCGGGCCAGCTCATAGAGTTTTTTCCCGTTGACCTTCAATGCCGAATACATGGGAGGTATCTGCTCATATTTTCCCAGAAAAGAAAGAACAGCCTCCACAGCCTTTTCCTCTTCTGCGGGCACAGGATGCTCTTCCAGCACCTTTCCTGAAATATCCTGGGTATCCGTCACCTTCCCCAGAAGGAGCACCGCTTCATATTCCTTGCTTTTATCCGTAAGCATATCACAGAGTCTGGTGGCATTTCCCAGACAAACAGGAAGTACCCCGACCGCATCCGGATCCAGGGTACCTGTATGGCCGATTTTCTTCTGCCTGCATATGCCGCGCAGCTTTGCCACCACATCGTGGGAGGTATAGCCCGCTTCTTTATAGACATTCAGAATGCCGTTTATCATGTGTCCTGCTCCTCAATAAATTGTTTTTCGATATGTAAGGAAAGGTTATTGATCACATCGTGGCTGGTTCCGTTCATGGTACAGCCCGCCGCCCTCACATGGCCGCCTCCGCCGAAGTAGGAAGCGATCCGGGAAACATTGATCCGTCCGCCGGAACGCATGCTGACCTTATATTCCAAAACCCCTGTCTGATACATGAATACCGCACATTCCACACCCTTTATGCTGCGCAGCTGACTGACAATGCCTTCCAGATCCTGGGAAGAGGCGCCGTAAAATTCCATGGTCTTTTTATCCAGCACGCTCACCACGCAATTCCCATCCATAAAACGGATGCTTTCCAGAAGGGCACGCCCCAGGATCTGCGTCTGCAGGTACGTTTTCTCATAGAAGGTTTCTTCAATCAGACGGCTGAAATCAAACCCAAAGGATATCAGACGCGCCGCCGCCTGCAGCGTCTCCGGGGATGTATTGGAATACTGGAACACTCCGGTGTCATGGATAATACCGATATACAGCGCCTTGGCTATTTCCCCGTCCAACTCTTCCCCGTCAATCAGATTATATATCAGCTCACTGGTGGAACTGGCTTCCGGTATCACATAATTCACATCCCCGCAGCCGCTGTTGCTCACATGATGGTCAATATTAATTTTTTTGGCTGCCGCATGGAAATACTCTTCTGCTCCCCCCAGGCGGTCAGCGGCGGTATCAAGACAGAAGAACACATCAAACGCTTCCTGTTCCCCAAAATCACTGTTTATCTCTTCCACGCCGCGGATACAACGGAATATATCAGCCGGTTTTTCCAGGAAAACGCGGATATGAGCATCCGGCCTTACCTTTTTCAAATAAAGGTAAAGGCCCATGCAGGAACCGACGCAATCTCCGTCCGGCCGGATATGTCCGCTGATACCGATTCTCTTCGCCTGTTTACATTCTTCCAAAAGCTTCATAGTAATCCTCCCTGCCAAAGCGGCAAGGGATGCTTATTCCTCTTGGGAACCCGCATCCTGTCCGCCCATTACCTCGTCAATCTTATGGGACATATTTACTCCATAGGCAATGGACTGATCCATGATAAACTGGATTTCCGGCGTAATCCGCAGATTAATTTCCTTTGCCAGCCTGCTTTTTATAAAGCCGGAGGCGCTTCTTAAGCCAGCCAGCGTTTCCTTCCGGGCATCTTCGTCACCCAGGACACTGATCCATGCCTTGCACGTCTTTAAATCCGGGGACACCTCCACCGCCACCACGGAGGTGAGGGGGGCAATCCGGGGATCCTTTATTTCCCCCCGGATTGTTTCGGCGAGCACCTTCTGCACTTCCGTATTAATCCGGGTATTCTTTACACTGTTTTTTTTCATAGCAACTCCTACCTGTAAGGGCTGCCCTCCGGCAGACAGGCCGGCTCTTACCTGGGAACCTCCACCATAATGTAGGCTTCCACGATATCGCCTTCCTGAATCTGATCAAAGCCGTCGAATACAAGACCGCATTCATAACCGGAACGGACTTCCTTGACATCATCTTTAAAACGTTTGAGACTTGCCAGAGTACCTTCATAAATCTGATCCTTGTCTCTGGTAATCCTCACCTTGCAATCTCTCTTGAACTCACCGTCAAGCACATAGGCGCCGGCAATATTTCCCACTGCGGAAGCCTTGAAAATCTGGCGTACCTCCGCGTGTCCGATAACCTTCTCCTCGAATACGGGATCCAGCATACCTTTCATTGCCGCTTCAATATCCTCGATAGCCTGGTAAATAACTCTGTAGAGGCGGATATCCACGCCTTCTCTCTCGGCAGTAGCCTTGGCCGTAGCATCCGGGCGTACGTTAAAGCCGATAATAATGGCATTGGAGGTTGCCGCCAGGGTAACGTCGGATTCATTGATGGCACCGACACCGCCGTGGATGCATTTCACCACCACTTCTTCGTTAGTCAGCTTCAGAAGGCTCTGTTTTACCGCCTCCACGCTGCCCTGTACGTCTGCCTTGATGATCAGGTTAAGCTCTTTCAGGTTACCTTCCTGGATCTGGCTGAACAGATCATCCAGAGACATCTTGGCTTTCGTTTCTTCCAGTTTCTTTTCTTTATTCTGTGCAATAAAGGTTTCCGCATAGGTACGGGCTTCTTTATCATTCTCATGGGACAGGAATACTTCTCCTGCATTGGGCACATCGGAAAGTCCCAGGATTTCCACAGGAGTGGAGGGTCCTGCTTCTTTTGCCCTTCTGCCCTTATCGTCTATCATCGCCCTTACTTTACCATGGCATGCCCCCGCGGAAATAAAGTCGCCCACATGGAGGGTACCCTTCTGTACCAGAACGGTTGCCACCGGCCCGCGGCCCTTATCCAGTTCCGCTTCGATAACAAGGCCTCTTGCCTGTCTGTTGGGGTTGGCTTTCAGTTCCATGATTTCCGAGGTCAGCAGAATCATTTCCAGCAGCTGGCTGATGCCTTCCCCTGTCTTGGCAGATACCTGGGCGAATACGGTGCTTCCGCCCCATTCTTCCGGGATGAGTTCATATTCTGCCAGTTCCTGTTTCACTCTGTCGATATTTGCATTGGGTTTATCCATTTTATTAACGGCAACAATAATCTCAATCCCCGCCGCCTTGGCATGGTTAATGGCCTCTACGGTCTGGGGCATTACGCCGTCATCCGCCGCCACTACCAGAACAGCGATATCCGTGGAATTGGCACCGCGCATACGCATAGCGGTAAATGCTTCATGTCCGGGAGTATCCAGGAAGGTGATCTTCTGCCCGTTTATCTGCACGGTATAAGCGCCGATATGCTGGGTGATGCCGCCCGCTTCCCTGTCTGTTACATTGGTTTTGCGGATAGCGTCAAGAAGGGAGGTTTTACCGTGATCGACATGGCCCATTACGCAGATAACCGGCGGTCTGGATATCATATCGTCTTCATTTTCCTCGTCCTCTTTCAGCAGTTCTTCAATCACATCCACCTTGATTTCTCTTTCGCAGATAATATCATAGTCGATGGCAATATTTTCGGCATCTTCGTAAGCAATTTCCTGGTTAAGGGTTACGATCTTGCCTTCCAGGAACAGCTTTTTAATGATTGCAGCAGGCTGCAGCTTCATCTTTTCCGCCAGTTCCTTGATGGTGATGGTTTCCGGCACGGTAATAACCTTAATCTGCTCTTCCTGTACCTCTTCTTTGACAGGTTCGGGCTTGATAAATCTGCCGGGCTTGTTTTTCAGTTTGTTCTTTGCTGCGCCGTCCTCTTCGTAGATAAGATCCTTTTTGGAACGTTTATCTCTTTCCTGGCTGCTGCGGCGTTTTTCTTCATCCCTGTGCTTCTCCCCTTCTTTAATGGGGCTTTCCGGAACAAAGCCCTTGCCCGGAGCAGGCTTTCTGAATTTATTGTCCGTCCCTCGTCCCGCACCCTGCGTACGTTCTCCCTGAGGACGGTCACTATTTCCGCCAGGACGGCCGCTGTTTGTACCAGGACGGCCGCCGTTCGCATTACGGTTAAAGCCCTGGCCAGGCCTCTGGCCGCCGCCATAACCGGGACGGCTCTGTCCTTCGCCGGGTCTGCCCTGGGGCCTGTCGTTTCTGGGTCCCCTTGTATCCGGACGGCTGCCCTGCGGTCTGTCTGTCCTGGGGCCTCTGGACTGTGTCCTGTCCGAATAGCTGTTTGTTCTGCCTTCGTTTGACGGGCGGTTTCCCTGCGGCCTATCCTGTCTGCTGTCCGCCGTTCTTTCCGGCCTTGTATCATTCCTGTTTTCATTCCGCTCAGCCCTTGCCGCTCTTTCTGCGGCTGCTTTTTCTTCTCTTGCCTTCTGTTCCCTGGCAGCTCTTTCCGCCGCCTCGGCGCGTCTGCGCTGCTCTTCCAGCCTTTCATCCGGCATCTGGGGCTGGGAAGGCTTGGTAAGGGGCTTGATCAGCTTAGGCTGTTCAAAACCGATCCTTCCTGAAGAACGGTTCTGGTTGCCGTTCTGACGGTTTCCGTTTTGCCTGCCTGCAGATCCCGCGTTGTTATTTCCGCGGTTTCCATAGGACGCGCCGCCCGCACCGCCTCTGCCGCTGTTATTATTGGAGGAGTGACCGTTCCCGCCCCTTCTGTCTCCAGTATTTCCAGCTGTCCCGCCTTTATTCCCGCCCTGGGGCTGTCTCTGGCCGCCGGACTGCATTTTGCTGTTATGGGGATTGCTCACAAAGATAATATTTTTCTTTTTCTTTACAGGCGCATCTCCTGCTTTTTCTTTTCCGTCGCCGCCGGCCTCATGGGACTGGGGTGCTGCCGGCGCATGCTCCTGGGCCTTTTCATGACTGCCGCTCTGTGTGCTTTCTGTTTTCTTTTCCGGCGTAACGCCTGTCGTCTTCATGGATGCATCTTCCACTATGCGTTTTTCTCCTTCGCTTTTACCAAAATGTTTCTTTACCATCACTGCTGCATCTTCTTCCACAGAACTCTGGGCGGCTTTCGCCTCCACCCCTTTGCCCTGCAGAAATGCAAGAATATCTTTACTGTGTATATCCAACTCTTTTGCAAGTTCAAATATTTTCGTTTTTGCCATGCTGTTACCTCCGTCTACTTGGCTTCTTCCAAATGTCCGATTAGGCTTTTGGCAAACCCGTCATCTGTTACCGCCAGGGATGCCCTCATTTCCTTTCCCATCGCGTGTCCCAGCGCCTCTTTGGTCTCGCAGAGGTAGAACGGCACATGATAGTACTCGCACATATTCCGGAAATTCTTCTTTGTGTTGTCGGAGGCATCGTTCCCCACTATCACCAGGCGGGCCGCACCGGATTTGACGGCCTTTTCCGTCATAAATTCACCGCTGACCACCTTGGCTGCACGGGTTGCGAGCCCAAGCATGGATAAAATCTTATTCTGCTTCAAACTCCTCAAACTCCCTTTCCAGACTGTCATAAACTTCATTTGGAATATTCATCTTAAAGGAGCGCTCCAATCCCTTGCTTTTCCTTGCCTTTTTCAGGCATTCAGCAGATTTGCAAAGATAGGCGCCTCTTCCATTTTTTTTACCTGTCACGTCGAGGACAATGTCTCCCTCTGCAGTCCTTAAGACCCGCATCATTTCTTTTTTGCCTTTCATCTCCCCGCAGCCTACACATTGCCTCATGGGAACCTTCTTATTCATAGTTCTCTCCGTTATCCTCTGTCAGCTCCCCGCCGGAAGGCTCCTCATCCAGCTCCTCGTCAAAGGTTTCCTCCACAGGGGCTTCCCCGCCGCCTTCTTCGGAATACTCTTCGCCGCTGTCCTCAAATCCTTCCCCATACTCTTCCCCGTAGTCTTCCTCATCCTCGTCGTAATCATCATCCAGATAGTCTTCGTAACGGAAACCGGGAGCATCCTTGGCCTGCGTCTCGCTCTTGATATCTATTTTATAACCTGTCAGCCTTGCAGCCAGTCTGGCGTTCTGCCCTTCCTTACCAATTGCCAGTGACAGCTGGTAATCAGGAACCACTACCTTTGCGGTCTTTTCATCCGGATCCGCAAATACAGCTACAATTTTTGCAGGAGAAAGCGCGTTCTGAATGAGATTGCCGGGATTCTCATCCCAATTGACAATATCAATTTTTTCGCCGCGCAGCTCATCCACAATCGCATTTACCCTGGCGCCGTTCATACCGACACAGGCTCCAACAGCATCCACGTTGGGGTTGTTGGACCAGACGGCCATCTTCGTACGGCTTCCGGCTTCCCTGGCAATGCTCTTTATTTCAACGGTTCCGTCCTTGATCTCGGTAACCTCGGATTCAAACAGTCGTTTTACCAGTTCAGGATGGGTACGGCTCACCAGGATACGGGGGCCTTTGGGAGTGTTTTTCACTTCCAGGATATATACCTTAATCCGTTCGGTAGGTTTGAAAACCTCTCCCTTCACCTGTTCGCTTTCATTCAGGAGGGCATCGGCCTTTCCTAAATTAATGCTTATGTTCTTACCCACATATCTCTGTACTACGCCGGTAACCACATCTTTTTCTTTTTCAAAGTACTGGTTGTAAATTACGCTTCTTTCTTCTTCCCTGATTTTCTGCAGGATGACGTTTTTCGCATTCTGGGTGGCGATACGTCCGAATTCCTTGGACTTGATTTCCACATGGATGACATCCCCCACTTTCGCCCTTTTGGATATCTCCAGGGCATCCTCCAGAGCTATCTGCAGACAGTCATCCTCCACTTCCTCATGTGTCCCGACAATCTCTTTTTCCGCATATACAAGGAAATCACAGGTCTTCCGGTCGATCTCCACTTTCACGTTATCCGCTTTCCCGAAGTGGTTCTTGCACGCTGTAAGCAGAGAATTTTCAATCGCTTCAAAAAGTGTCTCTTTGCTGATTTCTTTTTCTTTTTCCAGAATGTCCAGCGCTTCCATTAATTCCTTATTCATTGCTTCAACCTCCAAAATATTAAAAATCTAATGCAAGCCTTATCAGCGCGATTTCGGACCTTGCAAAAACTTTTTCTTCCTCTTCCGTGGACTGCTCCGCTTCCATGGAATGCTCGGCTTCCATGGAATGCTCCGCTTCCATTTCTATAGTAACGCTGCCGGCATCAAACGCTTTCAGGATCCCTGTAAATTCTTTCTGTTTATCCCTGGGCTTGTAAAGCCGCAGCTCCACTTCCTTACCCAGGCTTTTTTCAAGATGTTTATCCTTCTTAAGAGCCCTTCCAAGCCCCGGGCTGCTCACCTCCAGGATATACGCTTCTTCTATAAAGTCCTCTTCATCCAGCTTATCGGAAAGCGCCCTGCTCACATTTTCACAGTCCTGGATATTCACTCCTTCCGGCTTGTCGATATAAGCCCTCAGATACCAGTCACTGCCTTCTTTTACATACTCCACATCGTAGATTTCCACTCCGTTTGCTTCTGCAATGGGAGCAAGCAGCTCTTCCGTACGGTTTTCCGCCGCTTTGCCTTTTGACATTCGTTCACCAGTTCCTTTCTGTATTCAGTTGTATGTTGCCAAACCAATAAAGAAGAGTGGACCGGAAGTCCACTCTACTCTAGTAACTATATTAACCATATAATACTATAGCACCATTGTATACAAAACGCAAGCGCTAATTTCCGGGAAAACCGGGGTTTTTCTTCGGCTGGGGCTTCCTTCTTCCGGTTTAATATGCTAGAATATAGCTTTGCCACGGTACCGTATCCCATACGGTTCCCGTGCTAATACTTACCTATTATACAGGGGGATTTACCAATATGAACGAACAAAAGAATTCTTTTTCCAGCCGTATCGGCTTTATTCTGGCAGCCGCAGGCTCCGCAGTAGGACTGGGAAACATCTGGCGTTTTCCTTATCTGGCCGCCAAATACGGCGGGGGAACGTTTTTGCTGATTTATCTGATTCTGGCTGTTACCTTCGGCTTTTCTCTCATGCTTACGGAAATTGCCCTGGGGAGGAAAACCGGAAAAAGCACGCTTTATGCCTTTACCTCCCTCAATAAAAGGTTTTCCTTTCTGGGCCTGCTTTCAAGTATTGTCCCCATCCTCATTTTCCCGTATTACTGTGTAATCGGCGGATGGGTGGCTAAATATTTATCGGTCTACCTGACAGGGCAGGGAACTGCAGCAACGTTAGATACGTTCTTCACCGCTTTTATCGGCGGCGTGGGGGAGCCTCTTTTCTGGCTTTTCCTTTTTATTGCGGCTACCGCCTTCATTGTCATGCTCGGCGTGGAAAAAGGAATTGAAAAGGCCAGCAAAATCCTGATGCCGGTCCTGGTCGTCCTTTCCATCGGCATCGCCTTCTATGTCATCACCCGTCCCGGGGCCATGGAAGGGCTGATTTATTATATCAAGCCTGACCTTTCGGAATTTTCCGTAACCTGTGTACTGGCCGCCATGGGGCAGCTGTTCTATTCTATGTCACTGGCTATGGGAATTATGATCACCTATGGATCCTACATGCCCAAAACGGAAAATATAGAATCCTCCGTGCGCAGCATTGAACTGTTTGACACGGGAATTGCTTTTGTCTCCGGCATGATTATCATTCCTTCCGTATTTGTTTTTTCCGGCGGGAACAGGGACATCCTTTCCTCCGGTCCCAGCCTGATGTTTATCACGCTTCCCAAGGTTTTCTCCAGCATGCGTGCCGGTCAGCTGCTGGGCTTCGTATTTTTCCTGCTGGTTCTGTTCGCCGCACTGACCTCATCCATTTCGTTAATGGAAACGGTGGTGTCCATCATTCAGGATAAATTCCATATAAAAAGGAAACCGGCCTGCCTGCTGGTGATGGCTTTTGCCATGGTTATGGGAATCCCTTCTTCCCTCGGGTTCGGTGTGCTTTCCTGGCTGGCGCCCCTGGGCCTGTCCATACTGGATTTCTTTGATTTCCTGACTAACAGCGTGCTCATGCCGCTGGTCGCTTTATTCACCTGTATCTTTGTGGGATATGTGGTAAAACCGAAAGCAATTGCCGAAGAAGTAAAGCATTCGGCACCTTTTAAAAGTGAAAAGCTGTATACGCTGCTCATTAAATATGTGGCGCCGATCCTCATACTTCTTATCCTGATAAGTTCTGTGGCAAATACCTTCGGCTGGATCAGCCTGTAAACCCGGAATACCGGAAACCCTGTCGGGGCGGCATGCTGTATGGAATACAGTGTGCCGCCCCGGTGATTTATTCCCGCGGAATGTTTGCTTTTTCCGAATCAATACTCAGATTATTAATGATTTTCCTGGCGCAGGAAAGAAATGCCGTCATTTCTTGCTCCGTAAGCCCCTGCCATATGCGTTCGTCGATGAGCCGGAAATCTTCCGATACCTGTGCTGCCCTGTTTCTTCCCTCCTGTGTCAGGACAATCAGAAAGGAACGCCGGCAGTCGGGATGCTTCTCCCGGGTAATGTAACCCGCTTCTTCCAGACGATCCAGATTCCTGGACATCGTTGCCACGTCCATAAAGCATCTGTCCGCCAGTTCCCGCTGCGTTACATGATCCTTTTCGTAAAGTCTGTTCAGAATACGCGGCTGCCCCGGTGATAACCCCAAATCCTGAAAAAAAGGCTGCAGGATCCGTTTCCTGGCAATTTCCATCTCCACCATAGCTTCCCTTATTTCCCGCTTCTCCATGGAAAGAATGGATTGTTTTATATCCATATCCATACCCATATCACTCCCTTCCCTGCTTGTATTGTAGCACGATTGTTCCTGTCATTCCAGTTCAAACTGTCCGGTGTACAGCCGGTAATAGCGCCCCTTCTGCGCAAGAAGCTCCTCGTGATCGCCCCTTT
Organism: Eisenbergiella sp. OF01-20; assembly: GCF_003478085.1. NCBI lineage: Bacteria > Bacillati > Bacillota > Clostridia > Lachnospirales > Lachnospiraceae > Eisenbergiella > Eisenbergiella sp. OF01-20. The sequence continues at coordinate 38,111 of NZ_QUES01000024.1, forward strand.
CAATAATCTCTCCCTGCTCCAGAACCATAATAGCTTTGGAATTGCGCACAGTGGACAGTCTGTGGGCGATGACAAACACGGTCCTTCCCTCCATCAGGGAATCCATCCCCTTTTCGATCAGCCTTTCCGTCCGGGTATCAATAGAGCTGGTAGCTTCGTCCAGAATCAGTACCGGAGGCCGGGATATCGCGGCTCTGGCAATCGCAAGCAGCTGACGCTGGCCCTGGGAAAGGTTGGATCCGTCACTGTGGAGCATGGTGTCATATCCCTCCGGCAGCCTCCGGATAAAGGAATCCGCATTGGCTATCCTTGCCGCCTCCCGGATATCCTCCTCTCCGGCCTTCAGCCGCCCGTACCGGATATTTTCGGCTATGGTCCCGGTAAATAAATGGGTATCCTGGATGACCATAGACAGGGAACGGCGCAGATCTTTCTTACGGATATCCCGGATATCCAGTCCGTCATACGTGATGGTACCGCTCTGTATTTCATAAAACCGGTTAATCAGATTGATAATTGTGGTTTTACCGGCACCCGTGGATCCCACAAAGGCAATCTTCTGGCCGGGCTTGGCATAGAGGCTGATTTTGTTCAGTATTTTCTTTTCCGGCGTATAGCCGAACACCACATCCATAAACCGGACATCTCCTTTTAAAGGAACCAGTTCGAAGGTACCATCCTCATGGGGCACCTTCCAGGCATAATCCCGGCCCTCCTCTCCGTTTTCCTCCAGCCGGCCGTCCTTTTCCTTTACATGGCACAGGGTAATCCTGCCTTCATCCAGTTCCGGCTCTTCCTCCATCATTTCAAAGATACGCTCCGCACCGGACAGGGCTGCCAGCAGGAAATTAATCTGCTGGGTGAACTGGTTCATAGGCATGGCGCTCTGTCTTACGTATACCAGATAGGAAGCCAGGCTGCCCAAATCCATAAGGCCCGACAGGACAAACATCCCTCCCACACAGGCCGACACCGCATAATTAAAATAAGAAAGGCTGACTATGGTGGGAACCATCATGCCGGAATAGGATAACGCCTTTGTTGATGCCTGCCTGAGCGCTTCATTCCGTTTACAGAATTCCTCAAAATCCTGCTCCTCGTGGTTGAAAACTTTTTCCACCTTCTGGCCGCCCACCATTTCCTCCACAAAGCCGTTGATACTGCCCAGATATTTCTGCTGTGCCAGATAATACTTCTTGCTGCGCTTTCCGTTAAACTGGATAAACAAAAACATGAGAATGAGGAAAGCGATTACAATCAGGGACAATCTGAAATTCAGGATAATCAACATGGCTATGGTACCTGTAACCACAATAAAGCTCTGGATTAAAAGGGTAAAGCTGTTGTTGAGAGCCTCTGTCAGGGTATCCACATCGTTGGTGAACCGGCTCATCAGCTCCCCGTGGGTGTGGGCATCAAAATAAGAAACAGGAAGCTCCTGGGTATGTTCGAACAAATCGCGCCGGATGCGGCTTACGATTTTCTGGCAGGTATGGACCATAAGCTGATTATAGCCAAGGGTTGCCAGCGCACCGCACCCATACATGACCGCCATTACCGCAATAATACGGATGAGTCCGGGTATATTTCCCGGAAGGATATATTCATTGATGACCGGCTTGAGCATATAGGTCCCTAAAATATTAGCAAGGCTGCTGATGCACACCAGCAAGGCCACCAGAACGACGGACCATTTGTATATCCCCATATAATGGAGCATTTTTTTCATGGTTTTTTTCTGATCCCTGGGACGTGCATATCCATTATATTTTGCCATTACAAATCAGCTCCTTCCTGTTGGGACTGGTAAATTTCCTGATAAATAAGGTTAATTTCCAGAAGTTCTTTATGTGTACCGACCGCATGGATCGTCCCGTCCTCAAGAATAATGATCTTATCTGCATGGGCAACGGAGGAAATCCTCTGGGCAATAATAATCTTCGTGGTTCCCGGAAGGCTCTCTGCAATTCCTTCCCGGATTTTCGCCTCCGTGGCCGTATCCACGGCGCTGGTGGAATCATCCAGGATGAGCACTTTGGGCTTTTTCAGCAAAGCCCTGGCGATACACAGCCTCTGCTTCTGTCCTCCCGAAACATTGACACCGCCCTGCCCCAGATCCGTATCGTACCCGTTCTCCAGTCTGCCTATGAATTCATCCACACAGGCAGCCCGGCAGGCTTCCGTAATTTCTTCTTCCGTGGCATCCTCTTTTCCCCACCGCAGGTTATCTTTTACCGTACCGGAAAAAAGGGTGTTTTTCTGAAGCACCACAGCGATGGAGTCCCGCAGCGGCTTAAGAGGGTATTCCTGCACCGGATGGCCGTCAATGAGGATCTGCCCCTGCGTCACATCGTAAAGCCGGGGAATCAGCTGCACCAGTGTGGTTTTGGCAGCGCCGGTTCTTCCGATGATGCCGACCGTCTGACCGGCTTCTATCTGGAAGGAAATGTCGGAAAGCACATATTCCTTCGCCTGGCTGCTGTATTTAAAATATACATGGTCAAATACGATATCCCCTTTTTCCACCGTAATGTCCCTTGCATTTTCCTCCGTGATGTCAATTTTTTCATCCATCACTTCTGTGATACGCCTCCAGGAAGTAAGGGAACGGGTGAACATCATAAATACATTGGATATCATCATAAGAGAATTCAGTACCTGCAGGACATAGCTTAAAAATCCGGTCAGTTCCCCCACCTTCATGCCGCCCGCCAGAATCAGATTTCCGCCGAACCACAGGATACACAAAATGGTGGTATACATGACAAGCTGCATGGCAGGCATATTTAAGGATGCTACCCGGAACGCCTTCTCCGAGGTAGTCCGCAGGCCGCTATTCACCTCTTCAAACTTAGCCAGTTCATGATCCCCCCGCACATAGGCCTTTACCACCCGGATGGCGGTGAGGTTCTCCTGGATGATGCGGTTCACCAGATCCACGGCCTTCTGCATTTTTGCATAAAGCGGACGTACATGACTGATAATGGCAAACAAAAGGATTCCCAGAACCGGTGCCGCTACCAGGAATACTACCGCCAGTTCTTTGTTGATGTAAAAGGATACAGCGACTGCGGTTATCATCATTACCGGTGCCCTGCAGGCAGGCCGCATCCCTGTGGATATGGAATTCTGTATGTTGGTCACATCCCCGGTAAGCCTGGTTACCAGGGAGGACGTCCGGAAATGATCCGTGTTGGCAAAGGAAAACTGCTGCAGCCTGCGGTATTCATCCTTACGGATTTCCGCACCCACCCCCTGCCCGCATACCGCGGCAAATCTGGCGCTTCCGGCCCCCAGGACCATGGAAACCACCGCACAGGCCGCCATCAGGAATCCTTTTTCAAAAATATAAGCCTTATCCCCGTTGGCGATTCCCACATCCACCATATCTGCCATGATGAGAGGGATTATCAACTCCAGAAAGGTTTCCAGAACAATACAAAATACTGCCAGGGCCGTAGCTGCCCTGTACTTTTTCATGTAGGAAAGTAAACGTTTCATATTGCCTCCATTTTCTATTACAATTATTGCATCTGCAACTATTGTATGCACACATTTAATTTTTGTCAATATAGATGCCTGTTTCCTTTTTGTTAAAATGTGACGCAAAAAACGCCGCCCCATGGAAACACAGGGAGGGGGATCAGGGGAGGACGCAGGGCAGAAAAGGCCGGCTGCACTGTTACAGAAACTGTTATAATATCATGGAATTTTACTACAATTATATGGACTATTTTATCGTGTCGTGGTAGACTGTATATAGTCACATGCCGAAAAAACTGTTTTTCCGGACATACCGCCAGTCTCTGATTTCCGGAATGTCCGAAGCAGGCAGGAGGGAATAAAAATGTTGGATGAGATAACAGATTGTGCAGTATCCGGCTGGCTGCAGGATGTCTTTTTAAATGATAAGGAGTACCAGAAGCTGGGAGAAGAAGAAAGGGACGCGGCTGTGGAATGCTACCGTAACCTACCTGAAGAATATCATGATATGGTGGAACAGCTGATGGACTGCCATAACAGCTGCTGCGGCAAGCTCATTGATCTCGCATACAAGCAGGGAATGATTGACTGCGCCCAGCTGCTGTCGGAATTGAAGATAAAATAATAAAAAAAGAACTGTAAACGTAATGTCTACAGCACTTCTTTCGGGTTGGGCTATTCTTTTCAAAATAGTCAGCAGCTCGTAGGGGAATCGAACCCCTGATTCCGCCGTGAGAGGGCGGCGTCTTAACCGCTTGACCAACGAGCCATTGTTACCCACAGGCTTGCTTCCCGCGTGGCACTTGTATATATTATAACAAGTTACCAAAAAAAGCAAGTACTTTTTTCAAAAAATTTTTACAGTATTTTCTGCCAGTTTTTTCAGGCCGGGCGCCGTACCAGTTCTGCCTTTTCCGAACCGGCACGGACTCTTTTTGCAGTTAAAACAACTGCCTGTTGTGCGGTTTCCGGGGATTCCCGGTCTGTTTGATATCGGTTGAGCCGTATCTGTATTTACTTCCAGGAATATCGTTTCAGGAGTTCCCGGTATTCCTCATAGAACTCACAGTTTTCAAAACGGAAGGATTCCGGCATGGCCATGATTTCGTCACGGGTAAATTCCTGAAGTGCCGGTTTGAGGATATATTCCTCTTCCATGCGGTAAAGGACGCCCCTCAACTGGAACTGCAGCTCATATTTCAGTTCCCGGGAAATAGGACCGGTATATCTTCTGCCCATTTCCTCCATGATTTCGTCCGCAATCTGCATCTGCCCGTAATGAGACCATTTCTCACGGATCCGGGAAGCAAGCTTCATCCATCCGGTATGGGATCCCGGATAAGCAAGCCCCATCCACTGCGCATCCTTATAGCTCCATAGCGTCCAGGAAAGGCTGTGCTTCTGAAACAGCCCAAGTGTCTCGTCCAACAGCTGCATGGTAAACGGCAGATCCTCTTTTTTGATATCCACTCCCGCTTCCCCGCAGAGTGCCGGACGGTTGAAGGTATCCCTGAGAGCAGCAAAGCCTCCCAGCTGCTCGTCCATTTTACGGATTCTTTCTGCGGCGTCATAATCCTTATTCATCAGATCCTTATCCCATACGGTAGGATAGAAATGGAAGGTAAGAGCCGTCTGTTCATCCCGGGGAAGGCGGATATCCGTAAAATCCATGGAAAAGAAATCACCTTCGATAAAGATGATATGATTGGGATCCACCTCTCTCACCGCTTTTGTCACTTCCTCCAGAAAGGCGTTCAGGACGCCCTCCTTTTTTGGCATCAGAAACGGCTCGTTCAGAAGATCGTATCCCAAAAGGAAAGGCTCTTCTTTATATCGTTCCGCTATGGCCCTCCACAGATCCCTGATTTGTTCCTGGAAAATACGGAAATGCCAGAACTGGGGAACTCCCGTCATATTATCGGAATGCCAATCGGGATTCTGGCCGCCGGGAGTCGTATGTAAATCCGGCATGAGGAAAATTTCGTATTCCCTGCACAGGGCCAACAGCCTGTCCAGGTAGCGGAAACCTTCCTCCTTATAGGTATGGGGATTCTCATCATCGATAAACAGATGGTAGCTGAAGGGAACCCGCAGCAGGTTGACTCCCGATTCCTTCAGGAATCGGAAATCCTCCCCGGTAAGGAAATTCAGGATAAACGAATCGAAAAAAGCTTCTCCATCCTCTTTTCCCAGTACCTGGGAAAAGGTCTTTCTGATCTGGGTATCCGTGCCGGGCAGCCCCAGCATAAAATGCTCCATATTCAGCCAGGATCCCACTCCAAGCCCGGAAAACAGGATTGGTTTCCCTTTATAATAAAATTCTTTCCCTTTTACTTTTACAAAGTCCATATTCACTCATTCCTTTTAAAATGTTAATTCTTCCAGACATCCCTTTTTCACAAAAACCGGAATGGCATCCACAGGCGCATCACAGGTAACCGTGCAGCCGCCCTGATAAAGTCTGCCGTCCTGTAAGCCGCGCCATTCTCCGGAAGGCAGGTACAGCGTTCTTTCCCTCTGTTTCTCATACAAAATGGGCGCCACAAGGATCTCCGGGCCAAACATGTATTCGTCCTCTGTTTCCCAGCATTTTGTATCTTCCGGGAAATCATAGAACAGCGGCCTCATAACGGGTGTTCCCTTTTCATGGGCTTGTGCCATCAGACGTTTGACATAAGGAAGCATTTTCTCGCGCAGCCTTAAATATTTCCTGCAGATTTCATATACCTCTTCCCCATAGCTCCATACTTCGTTTTCCGCACCGCTGATGGATTTCCCGCCTCCGGTGGTTCCCAGGGGTTCCTTGAAGGGTTCACGGAAACCGTGGAGACGGAAAACGGGACAGAAAGCTCCGAATTCAAACCATCTTACCAGAACCTCCTTGAAATCTTCATCATATATATTACCGCCATGGAAGCCGCCGATATCCGTTGTCCACCAGGGAATTCCCGCCAGTCCCATATTAAGGCCGGCCGCCAGCTGGCTTCTTAAGGAACGGAAGCTGGAGTCAATGTCCCCCGACCACACGAGGGCGCCGTATTTCTGGCTGCCTGCCCATGCACAGCGAAGAAGGTTGACGATGTTTCCCTGTCCTTCCTCTTCCATGCCTTCGTAGGCCATCCTGGCATATTCCCTGGGGAAAATATTCCCGATTTCCAGGTCGGATCCCATGTAAAACCGGTGGTTGCCATATTCATAATTGGTGAATTCCGGTTCCGCTTCATCCAGCCAGAAAATGCGGATACCATCCTCATAATAATTTTTCTTTATCTTGCTCCATACGAATTTTCTGGCATCCGGATTGGTGGGGTCAAAAATAGCGGCGTCTCCCAGCTGATGCATTCTCTTTCCGTAATCATTACGGCTTAAAAAGCCCAGTTCTTCCATTTCCTTAAAGTTTTCACTCTCCCCGTCCACCGTAGGCCAGATGGATACCATGAGCTTAATGCCCATGCTTTCCAGCTCTTCCACCATAGCTTTGGGATCCGGCCAGTAATCATTATCGAATTTCCAATCGCCCTGATGGGGCCAATGAAAATAATCCGCCACGATGACAGAAATGGGAAGGCCTCTTCTCTTATATTCCCTCGCCACCTCAAGAAGCTCCTCCTGGGTCTGATAACGCAGCTTACACTGCCAGAAGCCGCAGCCATAATCCGGCATCATGGGAACCTTTCCCGTGGCGTCCGCATAGGACTCTTCGATTGCAGCCGGCGTGTCTCCCGCCGTGATCCAGTAATCCATCTGTCTGGTTGAAAGCGCAGTCCACTCCGTCAGGTTCTTTCCAAAGGTAACGCTGCCTATGGCGGGATTGTTCCAGAGCATACCGTACCCTTTATTGGAAAGGGCGAAGGGCACGCTGGCCTGGGAATTGCGGTGGGCAAGCTCCACCACACAGCCCTTCATATCCATGTATGGCTGCTGATACTGGCCCATTCCGTATATTTTTTCCCCGTCATTCGGCTCAAAGCGTACCGCCAGTTTATAATTATCGGTTCCCATGATGGGCGTAAATGTCCGGGGGCTGATTTCCAGGGCACTGTTGAACTCCCCCTCCACATTTTCCCGGAAACGGTTTCTGTCAAATTCCTCCAGAAGCAGTTCTCCCTTCTGGTTAAAAAATTTAAGTTTCCCGGTAACCATAAGCTCGCATCGGATTTTGCCGTTTACAATAGATGCGCTTTTACCGTCTGTTTTTATTTCCGGCGAACAGGGAAGCGCCGGGAGCAGCGCGGAGGTTTCTTCCTCCTTGTTAAAGGTGTGGTTCTGAGTGGCCCGCACGCGCAGGCTGTCAGGCCCCCAGGGTTCGATAATAAGAAGCTCCTTGTCCTGCCTGCGGCAGATTTTATTGTCGATTATCTTGATCATATGCCCTCCTTATAATCCGTTTCCAGTTTTATAAGTTCCATTATATTCATAATATATAAAGATTTCTTGCTGAAATTTGACCTCTTCTTTCAAAATCCTGACCTTTTTTTTGTGAACTACCTTTTATCTGATACCAGTGGGACACGGCGGCCTTATTTCATCCCTCTTCCCGAATCTTACCTCTTGCATCCCTCCACTCCTCCAGCAGCTGTTGTATCGATTGCTGCCGCTTATCGCGTTCCTTGCTGACCGCTTTTTGTGCCACAAGGAATAATTCTTTGCTTTCTGTCCATCCTTCCATACCCTTATCCCGGTCATTGCCGAACAACGCAAACGCACCCGCACCCATGGCATAAACATTGGTAATTTCATCTATGGCCGCTCCGAGCTGATATTCTTCCGGGGACATAAATCGTGAACTGCCCCACAATCTTCCCATTTGATTCCGATAGGGAGCTTTCGCGTAAAAATCCACATCACAGATTACGGTCTTATGATTGCCGAAGTCATACATAATGCTGCCATCATAAAAATCAATAGCCACATATCCCTTCTTTGCTGCATGAATATGAAATGTAAGAATATCCTCGAAAACCTGATGCCTGGTTTCCCTTGTCATCTTTAAAAACGTTTCCCGGGAACGCGGATACATCGGATGCATACACTCCGCTTCAGCCCATTCGAATATCATGGCAAACCCGCCGCCGATTTCTTCGGATGCAACCAGCGTGATAAGGTTCGGATGTGCCAAGTCCCGATAAACGGGTACGGTACGTTTCAGGTTTGCAACCGCCTCCCCGCTGCTTATACAAGCCCTGTCTGTCGGTGCACCTGCAAATTTAATAAAATACTTACGTCTGCCGTCTGTTACGCCAAAACAGATGTTACCTGAATCCTGGTTATCATAAACCTTGAAAACCCTGCCGTATTTGCTAAGAAAGGAAAAATCAAACGGGGCCTTGAGTTTAAAGGGAACACCGTCCGTGTATTGGATATAAAAATCTTTGAGATACCATTTTCTTAAAGGGGAGCGCCCTTCTTTCAGACACCGGGCGTTTTCTTCATTCCAACGCAGCGTTTCCGGCAGTTCAGCAGGATTATGATATTTCACCCACACTATGGATGTGAGCGCGGCGGTAACAATATAGCAGGTTAACGTCTCCCAAAACAACAGCGGCGGTTCCCCGCCAAAATAGCCGCGGACAAGTCCGGTAGAAAAACAGGCATTGTCATTTTCTCCGAAGGTCTTAAAATCATACCATGGATCGCCGTAATTCCCAAATCCCTCATCAAGCAGATCAACTACATAAATTTCACTGTCGGTACCAACCAATAAATTACCTTCATGATAATCCCCGTGCAGAAAGCATTGCGGACGGTCGTGCAATAAAGCCCGGTTACGTTCCAGATATTCCAGGACAACATCACTGTCCTTAAATGTAATTCCGCTGGCACGATAGGCTTCTATTCTTTCCTCTATTACCGCAAAGTAACGTTGTTCCCAGTCTGCGGAGTCAGCAGGCGCAGCCAGCCTGTGGACCAAACGCAAAATCTTCCCTGCCTTCAGGCCCAGGTCATACTGCTCCGCCGCGGACATAAGAGGCATGGCTTCTTCGGCGTCCGCCCCGTCAATCCACGCCGACAGGGAATAGCAGATTTTTCCTGCATCAAACGTCCCAAACGCAAGCGGCTGCGGTACAGGAACCCCCGAGTCGTATAGTCTCTCCATCCGGCGGTACTCCGCCCTTTTGTTCTCAATCCCGGAAATATCTGAAATACGCAGGAACATACGAGTTCCGTCCTCTGCGGTCACACAGTATTTCTTATCTTCCGACCAGCCTTTAGTAATTGGTTCTACTTTAGAAAATCCTTCCAGACCTTTCCATGTAATCCCCATCTCCATCTCCTCCCGGTTACCGCTCCGATTTAAAACAGGGACCGGCGCCTGTTCATCAGGCTGTCCGGCCCCGGAAGTTCTGATTATATGGCAAAATCAAACAGGCTGATCTGGTTGGATTCCGGCAAATCTCCCAAAAGCTTCAGATCATCCATCAAATCCACCACCGTCTTGGAAACCTTCGTGCGCTGCCGGAAATCATCCTTGGAAAGGAAGGGGCCGTCTTTTGCCGCTTCCACAATGGCATCCGCCGCTTTTTCACCCAGACCATCTATACTGTTCAGCGAAGGCATGATTTTGTCGTCCACCACCTGAAAGCTCCGGGATTGTGCCGAGAAAATATCTATGGGCACAAATTCGAAGCCTCTTGCATACATTTCCTGTACCACCTTCATATCCCTTGCCGCATCCTGTTCCTTTTTGGAAAGTACGTCACTACGCCTTTTATAGTCCGCCATAACCTGTTCCAGATGCTTCTGTCCCTGGCACATGAGTTCATAGGAAAACGCGGATGCACGGATACTGAAAAACGCCGCATAATAGGCAAGCGGATAATTCACCTTACAATAGGCAATACGCCAGGCCATCATAACATATGCCGCAGCGTGGGCCTTCGGGAACATGTATTTAATCTTCTTACAGGACCAGATATACCAGTCCGGCACATCAGCCGCCAGCATGGCCTCTTCCATTTCCGGCTTCAGGCCCTTTCCTTTCCGCACACTTTCCATGATAGTGAAGGCAAGGCTGCTTTCCACACCCATCTCAATGAGATAGAGCATGATATCATCCCTGGTGCAGATTGCGGTGGAAATAGTGGCTTTTCCTTCCTTAATCAGTGTCTGGGCGTTGCCCAGCCATACGTCCGTACCATGGGCCAGTCCCGCGATACGCACCAGATCGGAAAAGGAGGTGGGCTTGGTATCCAGAAGCATCTGCATGGCAAATTCCGTACCGAACTCCGGTATGCCCAACGCGCCCAGCAGACAGCCGTCTATCTGCTCCGGAGTAATGCCAAGCGCCCCGGTATTCTGGAACAGGGACATGACCTGGGGATCGTCCAGAGGGATTGTGGTGGGATCCACCCCCGTCAGGTCCTGGAGCATACGGATCATGGTGGGATCATCGTGTCCCAGGATATCCAGCTTCAGCAGGTTATGGTCGATGGAATGGTAATCAAAATGGGTGGTTACCGTATCCGTTGTCATATCGTTGGCGGGGTGCTGCACCGGGGTAAAGGAGTTGATTTCTTCACCGAGAGGAAGTACGATAATACCGCCGGGATGCTGCCCGGTACTCCTGCGTATGCCGGTACAGCCGGTTACGATCCGATTGATTTCACAGGTCCTTTTCTTGGAGCCCCGTTCCTCATAATAGTTCTTCACATAACCAAAGGCTGTTTTATCCGCCAGGGTACCGATCGTCCCCGCACGGAAGGTCTGTCCGGCACCGAAAATTACTTCTGTATATTTATGGGCCTTACTCTGATACTCCCCGGAAAAGTTCAGGTCAATATCCGGTTCCTTATCCCCTTTAAAACCGAGAAAGGTTTCGAAAGGAATGTCAAAGCCGTCTTTTTCCAGCGGTTCCCCGCATACCGGACAGTATTTGTCCGGCATATCGCAGCCGGCCTTGCCGGTATACGCTTTCACATCGGGGGAATTAAAGTCATTGTAATGGCATTTCAGGCAATAATAGTGCGGGCTTAAGGCGTTTACCTCCGTTATCCCCGCCATAAACGCTACCAGGGAGGATCCTACGGAACCGCGGGAGCCTACCAGATAACCGTCCTCCACCGATTTCCACACCAGCTTCTGGGCGATGATATACATAACGGCAAACCCATTGGTAATAATGGAGTTCAATTCCTTTTCCAGACGTTTTTCCACGATGGGGGGCAGCTCCTCCCCATACATTTCATGCGCTTTATTGTAACAGATATCCGTCAGCGTCTTGTCACTGTCCGGGATGACCGGGGCACACTTATCCGGCCGTACCGGCGAGATGGATTCTATCTGATCCGCAATCAGGTTGGTATTGGTTATCACCACCTCTTCCGCCTTGTCGCTTCCCAGGTACTGGAATTCCTCCAGCATTTCTTCTGTGGTGCGAAGATACAGAGGGGCCTGATCATCGGAATCCTTAAAGCCCTTGCCCGCCATGATGATCCGGCGGTAAACCTCATCCTCCGGATCCAGGAAATGCACATCGCAGGTAGCCACAACAGGCTTATTGTACTGCTCTCCCAGGGCCACAATGCGTTTATTCACTTCCTGTATATCCTCTATGGAATTGATATTCCGGATCTTTTCCTCGTTGATCATGAATTTATTGTTGCCGGAGGGCTGTATTTCCAGATAATCATAAAAATTTACGATTCTGGCAATGTCCGCATCACTTTTTTCATCCAGCAGGGCACGGTACAGTTCGCCCGCTTCACAGGCGCTTCCCAATATCAGCCCTTCCCTGCACTCCTGGAACAGGCTTTTGGGCACACGAGGCCTTTTGGCATAATAGGTCAGATGGGATTCCGATATCAGTTTATACAGATTCACCCTTCCCGTATTATTTTTGGCCAGGATAATCGCATGGTAGGTGGGCAGCCTTTTCACAATATCCGGATTGGAATCACCCAGGGCATTTACCTTCGCCAGGGTATCCACATCCTCCTTCAGCAGTCTGTCCGACAGCTTGATGAAAATCTCCGAAGTGGCCTCGGCATCATCTACGGCGCGGTGATGGTTTTCCAGGGAAATACCCAGGCTTTTACATACCGCATCCAGCGTATGCTTGGCCTGGTGAGGCAGAAGCACCCGGGCAATCCCGACAGTATCCACGTATGTATAATCGAAGGGCAGGCTCTGTCTTTCCGCATTCTCCCGGATGAAGCTGATATCAAAGCTGGCATTGTGGGCCACCAGCACGGTCCCTTCGCAAAATTCCAGGAACCGGGGAAGCACCTCTTCAATCGCAGGCGCATCCATGACCATTTCGTCATTGATGCCGGTAAGCTTTTCGATTTCAAAAGGAATCGGCACTTTGGGATTCACAAAGGTGGAAAAACGGTCCCTGATCTCCCCGTTTATAACCTTAACCGCGCCGATTTCAATAATCCTGTTTTTAATCGGGGAAAAACCTGTGGTTTCAATATCAAATACCACATAGCTGCCCGCCAGGGGCTGTCCCTTTCCATTCGTGACGATTTCCTTCAAATCATCTACCAGATAAGCCTCCACCCCATATATGACCTTGAAAAAATCATTTTTGTCAGGATTGGGATCGCCGGCTTCCTTACGCTTGTTTTTTTCTGCTTTCCACAAATCGTCAATGAGATGATTGGCGTCGGGGAAGGACTGGACCACACCGTGATCCGTGATGGCGATAGCTGGATGGCCCCACTGATATGCTCTCTTAACAATATCCTTGGCTTCCGATACCCCGTCCATATCGCTCATTTTGGTATGACAGTGCAGCTCCACCCGCTTCCGGACGCTGTGATCCATACGGCTGTGCGTAAAATCGCTGATTTTCTTAACACCTACAATGGAACCGATGGTCAGTTCTCCGTCGAACTTGTCAATCATGGTGATTCCCTTGATTTTCACAAATGCACCGGGTTTGATGCCTTCGCAGATCTCCGCCACCTGCTCGTTTTTAGCGAACATTTTTATCGTCATGGTATCGGAAAAATCCGTCACATCAAAAATAAGGATAGTCCGCTCGTTCTTGATCTCTCTTTTATCCATGTTCAGGATTTTACCCCGGATGGCTACTTCGCCGATTTCTCCCATAATATCTTCAATGGCGATGGCTTCTTCTTCAAAATCCCTGCCATAAAGCACATCGGGATTATCCGAGCGCTTGGCAGACTTAAAGAAGTCACCGTCTCCCTTGAATTTACCTTTGCCTCTGCCAAAGCCGCCCGACTTTCTGCCGGCAAAGGTCTTCCCCTCCAGCCCCGTACCGGAAGAAGGCTTCGCTTCCTTGAGGACAGTTCCGGTGCCGGGCGCCCTGCCCTTTACCGTTCCTCCGTCGAAGGGTGCCCCCTGACCGGCTTTGGCTCCGTTCTCCTTTGCCGATGCCGCCAGGTAAGCTTCATAAGCGGTATCCGCATTCCGGGGATCCGCCTGGCCGCCGTTCTGCGCAAAAGCCGGAGCGGCAGGCATTTCCTGATAGCCTTCCCCCTCCTGGCCGCTCCGGTTTCCCGACCCGGTAAAGCGAGCGGCGATTTCCGCCACCCTGCGGGCGATAAAAATATCATCCTCTTCCTTAAATCTGCCGGTTCTCGCTTCCCGGTACTCCACAAATACATTCACAGGCAGGCCGCAGCGTTCAAAGAAAATTTTTTCCAGAATACGGGTCAGTTCCTCACTTTTTGTCCTTGCGAGAACAGTATCCTCAATACACAGGTTCATGCGCCCTTCCTCCGGGAAGAGAACCTGCGCATTTTTGAACATACTGTACATCAAATGGCTGTACTCCTGCAGCTCCAGCAGGATGCTGTCCCTGTAGACCTCCAGGAGCTTCTCCGGGTTATACTGGGACGAAAGACAGTATTTTTCATATATTTTGATGGTTATGTTACATCCGGAGAAAAGCTGCTTCTTAATCTCCTTCTCCACCGTAAAAATCGTATCCTTCTGTATCAGTCTCTCACTGGTCAGATAGACCCGCACAAAGTCCTTCTGCTTCGTTGCCGTCACCCGCTCTATCCGGGTCTGCTCAAGCAGGCTTTTCAGCTTGCTGTCCAGTTTTAATCCGGGGAATACTTCAAAAAAAGCCTTTGCCATTTATGCCTCCCAATGCAGCAGTTCGTCGCGGAGAACCGAAAGCAGATCTTCTTCCGGGACCTTACGGATAATTTCTCCTTTTTTAATCAACAGCCCTTCTCCGACGCCGCCTGCGATTCCGATATCCGCTTCCCTGGCCTCTCCCGGTCCGTTCACCGCACATCCCATGACCGCCACCTTGATCCCGTCCAGCGGGATATCGGCCACCATGGCCTCCACCTGGTTGGCCAGGCCGATGAGATCGATTTTGGTTCTGCCGCAGGTAGGGCAGCTCACCACTTCTATCCCTCCCTTACGAAGGCCCAGCGTACGCAGCAGCAGCCTGGCTGAACGCACTTCTTCCACCGGATCCCCTGTGAGGGAAACACGAATGGTGTCACCGATTCCTTCATAAAGGATAATTCCCAGGCCTATGGAGGATTTGATATTTCCGCTCCACAGCGTCCCTGCCTCCGTTATCCCTACATGCAGGGGATAATCCGTTTTCTCCGCCAGGATCTCATGGGCTTTGATGCACATGAGCACATCGGAGGATTTGATACTGATAACCAGATTGGTATAATCCAGATCTTCGATCATTTTCACCTTATCCAGGGCGCTCTCCACAATACCTTCAGCCGTGACGCCTCCGTATTTTTCCACCAGCTGACGCTCCAGGGAGCCGCTGTTTACGCCGACACGGATGGGGATATTTCTTTCCTTCGCCACACTTACCACCGCAGCCACATTCTCTTTGGAACCAATATTCCCGGGATTGATACGTATCTTATCCGCGCCGTTTTCCATCGCGGCAATCGCCATCTTATAATCAAAATGGATATCCGCCACAAGCGGGATATGGATTCTTTTCTTGATCTCCCCAATCGCCTTTGCCGCTTCCATATTCGGGACCGTACTGCGGATAATATCACAGCCCGCCTCCTCCAGGCGGAGGATTTGCGCCGCAGTGGCTTCCACATCCTCCGTCCGTGTATTTGTCATGGATTGAATCAGCACCGGGCTGCCTCCGCCGATTACCCGATCCCCTATTTTTACTTTTCTGGTATGATCTCTGTACATAAGCTCTCCCTCTGCTATTTAGTGATAAGGCCTTTTTCAACAAGGAATTCTTTGGCGACTTCTTTTTCGTCCCTGCCTTCCACCTCTACCTGATAGTTCATATTACGCATTTCCTCATCGGAAATCTGTCCCGTAAGCTTTTCCAGCGTATCGGCCAGTCCCGGGTATTTCTCCAGCGTATCCGTCCGGACTACGGTACCGGCATAATAGGTTGCAAACAGGCTCTTATCATCCTCCAGAAGCTTCACATCGGCCGCTGCCAGCTGGGCATCGGTGGTAAATGCATTGGTGACGTCGATTTCACCATTGGCCATAGCCTGATATTTCAAAGCGATATCCACATCCACGGTTCCCTTGAAATCCATTCCATAAGCTTCGCAGATCATGGGATATCCATCCTCCCTTTCCATATAATCCGGGTTTCCTCCGAAAATCAGGTTCCCGGATGCTGCTGCCAGGTCGCTGAAGGTTTCCAGCGAATAGCTGTCCGCCGCTTCCTTTCTCACCGCCAGAACGTAGGAATTCTGGAAGCCGTACAGGCCGCTCCAGGTCAGTCCCATGTCCTGGTAATCCTTCTGCAGGTTCTCATACAGCATATCGGAATCCTCTTCCTTCTCATGCTTCAGCACTGTCATCCAGGCCGTCCCGGTATATTCCGGGTATAAATCAAAATCCCCTTTGAGAAGTGCCGGCTGGATATTGGTGGTTCCGCCGCCGATCCCTTTGATGATTTCCACCGGGACATCCAGATCATTCTCAATAAGCTGCCCAATGATTTCCGTGAGGATGTACTGCTCCGTCATCGGCTTCGATGCAATTCTGACCGGCTCCTTTTCTTTCCCGCACCCTGCCAGTGTTCCAATGGCAAGCAATACCGCCGCCAAAAATATCCTGTTCTTTTTCATCCTTATATGTCCTTTCTTCTTTGCATCCGCCGTTACGCACACAGCTGCTTATGCCCTGTCCGATATCAGCTTTCTCACAAAATCCGTGGCCGGATTCGCCCTGATTTCCTCCGGCGGCCCGTCCTGGATAATCCTGCCCTCATCCATAACCACAATACGGGTACCGAGACGCAGTGCTTCGTCGATATCATGGGTAACAAAAACAATGGTTTCCTTCTGCCGGCGGTGAATCCTGCCGATTTCCTCCTGCAACCTGCGCCGGGTAATCTCATCCACCGCGCCGAAGGGTTCGTCCATCAGCAGGATTTCCGGTGAATTCATCAATGCCCTTGCTATACCCACACGCTGTTTCTGGCCGCCCGAAAGTTCGTCCGGATATCTTCTTAGCACCTCTTCCGGCAGCTCCACCAACTCCAGCAGCCGGTTCACCCTCTCCTTCACCGCTTTCTTATCCTTTTTCCGGGATAAATCGGCCACATAAGAAATATTTTTTGCAATAGTTAAATGGGGAAAGAGCCCGGTCTCCTGCACCACATACCCCAATTTTCTGCGAAGTTCGGTGAGATCGGTATCCGCCAGATCTTTACCATTCACCATCACCCGGCCTGCGTTTGGCTTCAAAAGGCCGTTCATCAGCTTGAGAGCCGTTGTTTTTCCGCAGCCGGAAGTACCGATAAGCATGACAAACTCTCCCTGTGTGATGTCCAGGTTAAAATGCTCCAGCACCCCTTTCTTCCCATAGGCTGCCGTTATATCTGTCAGTGAAATCACACTCATGCCTGCTGCTCCCTTCTGCCTCTCGCCCCGTCGCTCCAGGGAATCTTCTTTTCCAGCAGATATATCAGCCGGTCGGAAATCAGCGCCACAAGGGCGATCAGTATACTTCCCGCATAGGTCATGGCCGCATTATTCGTGGTTATCCCTCTGTAAATAGCCACACCCAGGCCGCCCGCCCCGATATAGGAAGCGATACCGCTCAGGGAAATAGTCATCACTACCATGCTTCTCACACCTGCAAGGATCACCGGCAGGGCCAAAGGCAGCTTTACCCGGAACAGGATCTGCAGCCTGGTGCTGCCCATCCCGGCCGCCACCTCCGTCAGGAAGGGCTGGATAGTGCTGATTCCCGTATAGGTATTGCGCACGATAGGCAGCAGGCCGTATATACTCAGGGCAATAATTGCCGTTTTGTTTCCGATTCCCGTAAAAGGGATCAGAAATCCCAGCATGGAAATAGAAGGTATCGTATACAATACGTTAATGATATTCATTATAATCTGGGCCGGCTTCCGGAATTCACTGATGAGCACCCCGATGACAAGGCCCAAAAGCAGGGATATTGCCACGGAAATACCCGCAATGCGTATATGCTGCAGGATCAGCTCCCCGAAAAAGGAGCTTCGTTCTGCATAAAGCCTGAAAATTTCCTGTATCATACTATTTTGTCTCCAATCCAATCGTATTTATTATACCCTTACCCGGTGGTTTTGGCAAAGGTAAAAATTGATGTAATATGGCAGACGGCAAAAAGGGCCCGGCAACATCCTTATGGAATACGGCAAAAAAGCCTGGTGCCGCCGGCCCCTTCCCTTCTGCCCGGTCGGCAGCGAGAAAGGAACAGACGGAATCAGACCTTTTTACCGGCATACGGCTGGTATCCTTCGGAACAACAGCTTATTGCGCGTTTAATTCAAACTGCACCGCTCTGTATTCCCCGGAGGCGGAAGGAATGCAGATTCCGGCATTCATCAGGGCGCTTCCGCTTAAGCACCTTCCATCCTCCAGCCGATAAACAGCGGCAGCATCCAGACCTTTCAGCTTGATAAATACCGGCTTGCTGTTCGCACGGGTATGGGTGATTACCAGATTAACAAGAGCCTGCTTTTTATCCTCCGATACAAAAGACCAGGCCACGAACTCTTGTCCATGGAATGCTCCGGCTCCATTCAGCCGGTAATATGCGCCCTGATGGATGAGTTCGTAATATTTCTTATAATCGGAAACCTGTTTTTTCACCTCTTCCTTTTCGTTCTGGGGAAGGGTGTTCAGATCCAGCTCATAGCCGAAGCTCCCCGCCATCGCTACCACGCCTCTTGTATGGAAGGGCGTAATTCTTCCGGTCTGATGGTTGGGACAGGCGGAAACATGGGAACCTACGGTTCCAATGGGATACAGGAAGGAGGTTCCGTACTGGATTTCCAGCCGTTCCACTGCATCCGTATCATCACTGCACCAGATTTGGGGGGAATAATAAAGCATGGCGGCATCAAATCTTCCTCCGCCTCCGCTGCAGCCTTCAATCATAAGATCCGGGAAGGCGGAAGTCAGCCTTTCCAGAAGCTCATATACGCCCAGAATACAGCGGTGGTACACCTCTCCCTGACGCTCCGCCGGAAGTGCGGCACTGTAAATGTCACACATACTGCGGTTCATATCCCATTTTACATAATCGATCCGGGCATTACTGAGGATATCAGACATCCGTTCAAACAGATAATCCCTCACATCCCGGCGTGACATATCCAGAACCAGCTGGAACCGGCTGCGGTTGGGTTTTCTTCCCGGTATCCGTAAGGCCCAGTCAGGGTGTGCCCTGTACAGTTCGCTGTCCTCGGATATCATCTCCGGTTCAAACCAGAGGCCGAATTTCATACCCATGGCATTGATCTTTTCAGACAGGCCGGAAAGGCCCTCCGGCAGTTTATCCGGATTCACAAACCAGTCGCCCAGGCCGGAGCAGTCGCCGTTTCTCTTCCCGAACCAGCCGTCATCCAGCACCAGCATTTCAATTCCCAGCTCTGCCGCCTGGGATGCAATCTTCAGGATTTTCTCTTCATTAAAATCAAAGTATGTGGCCTCCCAATTATTGATCAGCACAGGCCTTCTCGCATATTTGTATTTTCCCCTGCAGATATGGTCCCTGATAATTTTGTGGAATTTATGGGACAAATCGGTAAAGCCTTTATCCGAATAGCTCATAATGACCTGGGGCGTCTCAAAAGTATCTCCCGGTGCCAGTCGGAAACAGAAGGATTCCGGATGGATTCCCATGAATACACGGGTCTGTCCCATTTGTTCCACTTCGGCCCCGGCAATGAAATTGCCGCTGTATACAAAAGTCATTCCATAGCAGTCCCCCGCATCTTCCGTCGTCTGGGGCGTGCACAGAAGCAGGGACGGATTGTGGTGATGGCTGGAGGTACCCCGTTTACTCCCAAAGGAAACCGTTCCGTGGCAAAGTGGTGTGCGTTCCGTCTGCCTCTCCATTGCATGTCTTCCATGGAAATGGATCATATCCCACTCTCCGAAAGGCATGTCCAGACATACAGACAGCATTTTCTCCAGGGAAACGGTTCCTTCCGTGGAATTCCGCAGTTCCGCCGCCCGGGTGATCACATCCTCCTTTTCGAATACCCCGTATTTCAGTACCAGCTCCAAACCGGTGGACGCATCCTTTAAAAGGATGGAAAGGGTGGTGCTCCCGAGGGAGTTGTTCCCTTCCTCATCATACACAGCGGGCATCCCGGTGATTGTATAAGCCCCTTTAGTTATCTCATGGGATACATAACGGAAATCGGCCGCCATACTGCCGTCCGGGTTTACCACCTCCAGACAGGACGTACGGTAATCCCCCACTCCCTGCGATGGGTATTCCTGAGGCTGCGTATCCAGGGAAAACGTCCTGTCCCCCTCCGCTTCGTAGGGATTCCCGGAAAATCCGACATCCGTTCCCCAGAGCAGATATTCCATGGTGCTTCCGTCCACCCGCTTTCCGTAATACAGATGTTGTAAAATGTCATATCTTCCCACCATCATCTGATAGGTGGTCTCTGCTGTCTGCAGGGTGAAAATTTTTGTGGACTCATTATAGGTAACTGCCATAAAAAGATCTCCTTTCTGTTGTTTTCACTACTTCCATATTATGTAACCTGCAGCCGGCTGTCAATCTTTTCTTACCGTCCGCCGGTACAGGAAAACTGCAGGTTTTCTTCCGTACCGGTTTTCCTGTTTTCCACAGATACCCCCACTGCCAGATGCCCTTCTTTCCCGATCAGCTCCCAGGGAATCTCTACAAATACCGAACCCTTTGCCTCATACACGCTGCCTTTCCGGATAAGCAGCTTCCGCATATCCTGATCCCGCAGGATGAGGGATTCCTGTTCTGCCGGCAGAAAAAAGCCCTCATCCGTCAGGGACGGCGACTCCGAAGCTTCAGGGATTCCCTTATCTTTAGCCCAGGCTTCTCCGGACGGAAGCCGCGCTGCCAGGGCTGCCGCTGCTATTCCCAGCAAAAAACCAATTACCAGGCCCTTTCTTTTTTCTTGTGCTCCCTGTTTTTCATTTTTTCTCCGCTTTTTCATAATTGCCGCATTTCTCCGTCCGCCAGTGTCCGTACACTTCCGCCGCCGATTCCAATCTCCGGGCGAAACACAAAAGTCCCTGCCCGGTTTACCGCGGGGATAAAAGACCGGCCTGTTCTATTTTCATAATTATTGAATACGTAGGATTTGTCTGTCCGTATACCGGACCTGAAATTAAGAATAACTTTGAATTAAGAATCGCTTTTCTTTAGAAACTTTACTGCTATAAGTATAGCATAATCCCTCAGCGTTCGGAATACCGGTAAATATAAACTTTTTATGAACTACCCGGAGAGTGTTACGGTTCATGGCCCCTTTGTCTGCCGGCCCTCTATCCGCAGGAATAGAAAACGCAGGACAGCGGCCGTATCTTCCGGCCCGCCTTCCTGCGTTCTCCCTGTTTGCTTTGTCATACCCGACAGGCATCCTGCCGGTATGCGCCCTTATGAAAAGCCCACTGCTCTTCCCTTCTGGGCAACCGCTATGTATGTTTTTCCTTCGTTCATCTGGATTTCATTTCCGGCATCATCAAAATATCTGGTAGGGCCGTAATCCGTCGTTTTCTGCCACGTAATATGGATACATTTACCTTTCGTAAAATAATACCCGTCCTCCGTGGTATCAAAATTATAGAAAGCAAGGTATCCTTTTGCATCCAGAGTCATCCATTTCGTGTTCTGCACAATCACATTGGCAAAAGCAAGCTGCTGTCCATTGGACGCATCGGTATGGGCCTTTCCGTGTATCGTTTTGTAATACAGGCCATCCGCCGCATTGTAGGTAAATCCGGTCTTGGTATAAGGGAATACATTGGACAGGTTTATCTGGTTGGCGGTCTGTGCCCCCGCACCATATTGGGCCAGGGTATTTACGCCGGCAGCGAAATTAAAGTGTTTGGGGCTGTAGAATTCGGGGCGCAGAGCCAGGGAATATCCCAGCTGGGTACAGGCGTTGGTAATGCCGCTGCCGCTGATATAAGCATTATGGGGTGCCTTTCTGTCATTACTTCTGAAAAAAGCGTTGGCTCCCGGCGCACTTCCTCCGGTACCATATTCAAAGGTTCCTGACAGGTTATTGATATCCGGCATACCAATCCGGTCAGCCATATACCACACACCGCCGTAATGGACTAGAATCGGATCCCATTCTGTGGCGATGGGAATATAATAGGCACGGCAGCTTCTGATATTTCCAATGCGGGAAAGCCCCTGCCAGTCATCAATAACGGCAAGCTGACGGGAAATATCCCCTTCCTCCATAATCTCATACAGCACCTTGGCATGGCTGATTCCATAAGACGGCTGTGCCGCCTTGTCCGTGGGCATCATGATGGCAATGGGCCTGGAAGCGGCCTGGGCTGCGGGAACCCATTCATTCGTATACACGCTTCTCACATAACCTGCGGGGCCTTCCTGCGCATGTACTTCTCCTGCGGGTGCCAATGCCGTCATACAGAGCACTGCCGCCATAACCGCCGCCAACGTCCTGCCCTTTTTTCCCGGATTGCTTTTATTCCGCTGAGTTTCTTTTTTCCATAGAATATCTTTCTTCCATGGAATCTGATTCCATCTCATATTTACATACCTCCCCTTAATGGTTTAAAGCCTGTCCGTTCCAACAGGTCTAATCTAATAGTACCCACTTCTTCCGGCTTCGTCAACTTTCCGCAGGGAATTATAGTAAATTTTCGAAAATATTAAGATTTACGATAACAAATCGAAAGCAGCGGCTTTTTTCCTGTTAAGATAAAAGCCGCTGCCTTGATGCAGACCATTTCCGTTCTCCCTCCGCTGCCCGCTTCTTCAGCGCAGCAGCCGGGATATATCATTGAACATAACAAAGACCATCAGGATCATCAGAACCACAAACCCCGCAAAATGCACCATGCCTTCCTTGTCCGGGGGCACCGGTTTTCCCCGGATTGCCTCAATAATAAGGAATACCAGTCGTCCGCCGTCCAATGCCGGCAGGGGAAGCAGGTTCATAACACCCAGGTTTACACTGAGCAGCAAAGCGATATTTATCATGTTCAGGATAACCATCCAGACACCGTAAGGCTCCGCCTGTTCCTTTACCTCTCCTATCACCTGCGCCACTCCGATAGGACCTGAGATATCATCCTTGCTCGCCTTGCCCTGGATCAGCATCCCCAGGCTCTTTATGGTAGCACGCAGACTGTAACGGACTTCATAATAGCTGTATTTAAAAATCCCTGCATTCCTGCAGTCCACGTATTCTCCGTATCCATTGAAGCCAAGCAGATACCGGTCTTCTTCTTCATTGTATTTTGGCACAAGGGCAGCGGTATGCTTTTCACCGTCCCGCAGGAACTCCACCGTCATGGTTTCCCCTGCTCCCACGTAGGTATTCAGCCAGATTTCCCGGGCCACATATATCCGCTCCCCGTTCATCCTTGTGATCACGTCACCCGGCTGCATCCCTGCTTCCTGGGCCGGATAGCCGTCAATCAGCCCATTGATAACCGGCTTGTCACTTCCTGCATAGCCGACCACAATCATGGCAAGGATATAAGCCAGAATAAAATTAAAGAAGGGGCCTGCAAATACAGTGGAAATCCTGGCCCATACACTGGCATTGGGGAAGGCTCCTTCCGACGGCGTACCTTTTTCACTGTCAAGGCCGTCTTCTCCTTCAAACATACATGCGCCGCCTATGGGAAAAAGACGCAGCGAATATTCCGTTCCCCCCTTATGAAAGCGAAGCAGCTTGGGACCCATGCCCACACTGAACTCCACCACCGTGATGCCGTTGGCTTTTGCCAGAAGGAAATGCCCCAGCTCATGCCCGACGACGATCACTCCGAATACCAGGATAAATAACACGATAGTCAATTGCTTCCATTCTCCTTTATATGCTCGATATATTCGTAAGTTTCTGCCTCAGCCTGCAGAATCTCATTGACATTAGGATTCTCAATTACCCGGTGATGATTCATACATTTTTCAATCAGTTCGGGAATTTCCAGGAATCCGATGCTGTGGTCCAGAAACAGGGCCACCGCTTTTTCATTGGCGGCATTGAACACGGTGGGCATGCTTCCCCCCGCTTTCGCTGCCCTCATCCCCAGATCCAAACCGGTAAAGGTGTCTCTGTCCGGCTTTTCAAAGGTTATCCGGCCCAGTTTGAAAAAGTCCACCCGTTCTCCCGGCATCGGCCTTCTTTCCGGGTAGAAAAGCGCATACTGGATAGGCAGCTTCATATCCGGCATACCAAGCTGGGCCATCACCGCCCCGTCCGTATATTCCACCATAGAATGAATAATGCTTTGCGGATGGACCAGCACTTCAATGCTGTCCAGCTCCACATCAAAAAGCCATCTGGCCTCCATAACTTCAAGAGCCTTGTTCACCAGGCTGGCGGAGTCCACGGTAATCTTACGTCCCATAGACCAGTTGGGATGCTTCAAGGCATCCTCCGCACGCATTCCTGCCAGTTCCTCCCTTTTCTTTCCCCGGAAGGGACCGCCTGATGCGGTAAGCCACAGTCTGGAAACACCGGAACGCGCTTCCCCGTTCATGGATTGAAAGATGGCGCTGTGTTCACTGTCCACAGGCAGGATTGATACCCCGTGCTTCCGGGCCAGCGGCATAATCAGATGCCCCGCCGTCACCAGTGTCTCCTTGTTGGCAAGCGCAATGGTTTTGCCGCTTTCAATAGCCGCTATGGTAGGACGGATTCCAATCATTCCCACAATGGCGGTTACCAGGATATCCATACCCTCCATAACCGACAGTTCCAGTAGCCCCTCCATGCCGCTTCCCACCCTTACAGGAAGATCCGCCACACGTCCCTGTAATTCCTTTGCCGCAGCTTCGCTCCACATAACCGCCAGCTGCGGCTCAAACTCCCTTATCTGCTTCTCCATCAGAAGTACGTTGCTGCCGGCCGCCAGTCCCGTCACCTGTAAATCCGGATTATCCCGGACAATTTCCAGTGTCTGGGTTCCGATGGAACCTGTTGAACCGAGAATCGCTATTTTTTTCATTCGTAACTCCTTTGTAACTATGATGGTATTGAGCCGTTACGCCCCTTTATTCAAACCGTATCAAAAGTATGGACAGATAATATATGATCGGCGCCGTAAATAAAACACTGTCAAACCGATCCATAATCCCGCCGTGCCCCGGAATCAGCCTTCCATAGTCCTTGATGTTATGGTTTCTCTTGATACCTGACGCCGCCAAATCCCCTATCTGGGAAATCACAGCACCGGCGGCGCAGATAATGGCCGCTATCCAGGTAATGTTCTGATCCGCAAACACGTTTTCCAATACCAGGAAGCCGAATAAGGCTCCCACCAGCCCGGCACCAACCACACCTCCTATCGCCCCTTCGATGGATTTCTTAGGGCTCAGTATCGGCGCAAGCTTGTGCTTTCCCACAGCCATTCCCACAAGATAGGCACAGGTATCGCAAATCCAGGAGCTGATAAATATCATCCATACCATATACACGCCATTAGGCAGGTTTCTGGTGAGAAAAATAAAAGTAAACAGCACCGGTGCATAAAAGGAACAGAAAAAAGTGGTCATTACCTGCTCCGCTTTGAATTTGGGAAAGGAGAACACATATACAAACATCAGCCCCAGGAAAATCACTGCCAGCATCCCCATCCAGTATACCGGATCCCTGATGCCGTATACCACCAGGTAATACAGGACAATTCCTGCATAGCCCACTCCCTCCAGCGCGTTGTTCTTCTGTCCGGCTTCGATCACTCCGCAGGCCTTTGTCAGCTCCCGGAATGCAATCAGGGACAGGATCAGCATTCCCAAAGCGAGAATCCCTCCTCCGGTCAGAAGCAGAAAAAGAGCCAGGATTACCAGAACCACACTGCTCATCAATCTTTTACCAAACATAAATCATCCTCCCGTCACCAGCCCGAATCTTCTGTCTCTATGATTATATGCTTCAACAGCTTTTACCAATTCTTCTTTTGTAAAATCCGGCCACGGAACAGGTGAAATATAAAATTCCGTATAAGCCAGCTGCCACAGCAGGAAATTGGACAGCCGCTGTTCATTGCAGGTCCGGATCAGCAGATCCGGATCGGGCAGCCCCGCCGTATCCAGGGCATTGCTGATATCCTCCTCCGTCAGAGAAGCCGGATCCAGCTCTCCCGCTGCCGCTCTGGCGGCCAGCCTGCTTAAGGCCCTGCGCAGTTCATCCCTGCCGCCGTAATTCAGAGCGATTTGGAAATGAAGGCCGGTATTGTCTTTGGTGGCTTCCTCCAGCTGATCAATCCGGATGCGGATATCTTCATCCAAACCACTTTTGTCCCCGATAACCCGGACACACATATTATTCTTGGCCGCTGTTTTCAGACAGGTTTTCATATAATTACGCAGAAGCTTCATCAGAGCATCCACCTCATCCGCGGGACGTTTCCAGTTCTCTGTGGAAAAAGCATATACCGTAAGGTACTGGATCCCCATCCGGTACGCCTCCTCACAAATAACCTCCACTGTTTTGGCCCCCTGCACATGCCCGTAATTTCTGGGCATTCCTTTTGCCTTGGCCCACCTGCCGTTTCCATCCAAAATAATTGCCACATGATTCGGTACGTTCATACTTTACCCCTTCTGTCCACAGCTTACCCGCAGACGCAAATCCAAAAGTTGGTAGCTTTATTTTTCCTCTGTAACCGGGAAAAAGGGACAAGCCAAGTAACGCCTGCCCCCTCTTTATTCTGATTGCTTTTATACGGTAAGGATTTCTTTGGATTTCTCTTCCACCAGCTTTTCGATATCTTTAACATACTTATCTGTAAGCTTCTGAAGGGAACTTTCCAATTCCTTGATCTCATCCTCGGAAACATCTTCTTTTGCCAGCTTTTTGAAGTAGTCGTTGCCGTCTCTGCGGATATTGCGGACAGCCACCTTCCCTTCTTCGCCTTTTTTCTTCACTTCCTTAACGAGTTCTTTTCTGCGTTCCTCGGTAAGCTCCGGAATCACCAGACGGATTACATTTCCGTCATTGGAAGGAGTAATTCCCACATCGGAAGCCATAAGAGCCTTCTCGATTTCTTTAATCAGGGATTTTTCCCAGGGTGCGATCTGAATCATCCTCGGTTCAGGAACTGTGATATTTCCCACCTGCTGAATAGGGGTGGGCGTGCCGTAGTAATTCACTTTAATTTTGTCCAGAATGTGGGGATTCGCACGTCCCGCACGGATCGTGGCAAAATCTGCAGCAAGAAAATCATATGCCTTTGTCATTTTGGTGTCGAACTGCTGTAATTTTTCGTTCATCGAAAATTCCTCCCTGATTCTTATTCACATAAGGATGTCCTGCAAAACGCGGCATCCCTTGTTTATACGGTAACCTTGGTTCCGTTAAACTTTCCTTTTACCGTGTTAACAATACTGTTTTCTTCATTAAGGCCGAAAACCCACATGGGCATCCTGTTATCCCTGGCAAGGATGGACGCCGTCATATCCACTACCTGAAGGTTCTTCGCAATCACCTCATGGATGGTAACCTCCGAATATTTCACCGCCGCCGGATTGGTCTTAGGATCGTCGCTGTATACGCCGTCAATAGCTTTAGCCAGCAGGATTACCTCCGCTTCCACCTCGATTGCCCGGAGCACAACGCCGGTATCTGTTGAGAAATAAGGATGGCCTGTGCCTCCCGCAAAGAAAACCACCATTCCTTTTTCAAAATACTTGTTCGCCCTGTCTTTGGAAAAAAGCTTCGTGAAGGAACCGCATTCAAAGGGGGTGAGAACCGCTGTCTGCATACCTTCCGAACGGCAGATCTCCGAGACATATATGCAGTTCATTATAGTGGCGAGCATTCCTATCTGGTCCGCCTTTGTCCTGTCGATATTCTCGCTGGTGCGCCCTCTCCAGAAATTGCCTCCCCCGATAACCACGCCCACCTGGACACCGTCCTCCGTCAGCTGTTTTATCTGAAGGGCCACCTTTCTTACGGTGGCCTCATGAAAGCCGTGCTTTCCGTTTCCCGCAAGGGCTTCCCCGCTTAATTTCAGTAATATTCTTTTCATTACCAACCTCTCATTCCGTCTCGTATCTTATTGAAGTTCTTTTGCTTTTTGCTCAAATTCCTTCCGCGCCATCCGGAAGCAGTCCATCAGCTTGGGATTAAACTGGCCGCATTCCCCGTCCAGTATCATCTGATAGGCCACATCGTAAGAAAAAGCCGGCTTATATACGCGGTCGCTCACAAGAGCATCATATACGTCCGCAATAGAAACCACCTGGGCCGCCAGAGGGATTTCATCTTCCTTCAATCCCTGGGGATATCCTCTTCCGTCCCATTTCTCATGGTGGCTCAGCGCTATGTTATAACAATAATCCTTGAATATCCGGTTATCCGTAACAAAGATTTCCTTAATGATCTCCGCACCCTTTGTGGTGTGGGTTTTCATCAGTTCAAATTCTTCCTGCGTCAGCTTACCCGGTTTTAAAAGAATGGAATCCGGCACCGTTATTTTCCCCACGTCATGCATAGTGGACGCGTGGGAAATGATATCGGCCATATCCTCCGTCATGCCATATTCCGGATAATATTTGATAACATATTTTAAAAGGATGGCGGTGAAGGAACGCACCCGGTAAATATGGTTTCCGGATTCCATGCTCCGGAACTCCACGATAGTACCCAACGTATCGATGATATGGTAATTCATCTCCGTCAGCTCCCGGTTCTTTTCCTTGATCTCCTCCGTCTGCTTTTCCACCATCGCTTCCAGGTTGTTCTTATGATGGTACAGATCCACCAGATTGCTGACACGCCTTCTAACAATGGGAACCTCAAAAGGCTTGGATACAATATCGGACACGCCCAGATCATACCCTCTTTTTCTGGATTCACTGGATGTATCACTGGTAATCAGTATGACCGGAACAGACATCATCAAATGCTGCTCATGCATATAATCCAGCACTCCGAAGCCATCCATTTCCGGCATAACAATATCCAAAAGGATAGCGGCGAGCTTTCCCCGGTTATTGTTGATATATTCCACTGCCTCTCTGCCGTTTTCCGCCAGGATTACCTCATAATCCTCCTCAAAGATACCCTTCAGTATCTCCCGGTTCATTTCCATGTCATCGACAACAAGTATCCTATCTTTCACGCCTCTATACCTTTCCCGCAGACTCCTCTCTACCCTAGAGCCGACTAATCTTCTGTATCAGCATTCCGTAAACTTCCTCAGCCTCTTTCATCGATTCTTCCAAATGATCAAGGTTCTGGTTTCTCAGCTGTTCCGTCAGTGCAGAAATCGTTTGGTAAAAAGGCTCCAGTCCCAGATTCCCGGAAAGGCCTTTCAGCGTATGAGCGTTCTTGAACGCTTCCTCATACTGCCTGTTTTCTATGTTCTCCTTCATCTGTGCGTAATTGGGGTCTTCCGGAAAACGCTTCAGGAACTTCAGATATAAGCCTTCGTTGTTCATGAAACGCTCCATGGTTCTATCCAAATCCACACCGGCCTCCAGGAGCAGTTTTTTATTTTCTTCGTTCATGTTTTCCCCTTTAATTCAAGCCTTCCCAAGCAGACTGTCCTATAATTTCACGATAAACAAATTATAGCATTCTTTACCGGTAATATGCAATCTATTTTTTCCAGGTATAAGGTACGAACAAAAGCAGCATCGGGAATATTTCCAGACGTCCCGCAAGCATGTCAAACATCAGCACATATTTGGAAAAGCCTGAAAAAAATGCAAAATTTCCCGCAGGCCCCACCAGGGAAAGCCCGGGTCCGATATTATTGAGTGCAGATATCACCGCAGTCACATTCGTGGTAAAGTCAAAATTGTCGATTGTCAGCAGAAGAATGGATGCCAGAAGGATTCCCGCATAGGAAATCAGGAATATATTCGCAGCCCTGACAATGGGATGATCCAGTTTTTTCCCATCCATCAGCACCACCTTAACGCTTCTGGGATGTATCAGGATAGCCAGTTCCTTTTTAATGGTCTTCATATACATCAGGATCCTGGAAACCTTGATACCGCCGCCGGTGCTGCCCGCACAGGCACCCACGAACATAAGCAGGACAAGCAGTGTCCTGGAAAACTCCGGCCATTTATCAAAATCCGCCGTGGCAAACCCGGTGGTGGTCATAATCGAAGCCACCTGGAAAGCCGCATGACGCAGGCTGTCGCCCACGTTCCCAATCTGGGAAAGAATATTTATGGCAATCAGAAGCGTGGCGGCGGCGAAGATTCCAAAATAAAGCTTCACTTCTTCCATACAAAAAGCATCCTTGAGCTTTCTCACCAGAAGCAGGTAATAAAATGCAAAATTAGTGCCGAACAGCATCATGAAAATGGTGACCACTATCTGCACATACGGGCTGTAGCCGGCAATGCTGTCCGAACGGATGCCGAACCCGCCGGTACCCGCAGTCCCGAAGGCTGTACAGACCGCGTCAAACATGGGCATCCTGCCAAGCAGAAGCAGGATGATTTCCAGCACCGTCAGCATCACATATATCCCATACAGGAAAAAAGCGGTGGTCCTCACCCTGGGCACCAGCTTGCTTACGGAAGGCCCGGGGCTTTCCGCACGCATCAGATGCATGGTCTGGCCGCTGGACATGGGCAGGATCTGAAGCACGAATACCAGAACCCCCATTCCTCCTATCCAATGGGAAAAGCTCCGCCAGAACAGGATCCCGTTGGAAAGGTCCTCAACCCGGAGCAGGATGCTGGCGCCGGTGGTGGTAAAACCGGATATGATTTCAAAGAGCGAATCGGTAAAACTGGGGATTTCCCCCGAAAAATAAAAAGGCAGCGCTCCCACCAGGCTCATGACTATCCAGCCCAGTGCGACCCCCACATATCCCTCTCTTGCATAAAACTGGATATTTTCAGGTCTTTTGAAGGAAAGAGCTGTCCCAAGGACAAGGGACAGCAGCGCACATGCCAGAAAAACCGGCCATGTCTTTTCCCGGTAAAGAAGAGACACCGCCAGCGGAAGGAACAGGAACACACCCTCCACCTTGAGAATCCAGCCAAGTATATAGCTAATACATTTGTAATTCATGGTACGTATGCTCCTTCTAGGCAAGTATATCTTCTATGTCGTCCAGGCCTTTATGGGTGGTTACCACAATAACCGTATCTCCTGCTTTTATGGTATCCTGGCCGCTGGGCAGGATAAGCTTTCCCCGTCTGACGATGTTGCATAAAAGCAGATTGCTTTTCAGCTTCAAATCGGAAAGGGGAACATCCAGAACCCTGGAATCCTTTTTCACGGAGAATTCCAGCGCTTCCACCTTATTGTCAATCAGGCGGTACACGGCTTCCACCGCGCTTCCCATGGAATTCTGCATACCGCGCACATATTTGATGATGTGCTCGGCCGTAAGATATTTGGGACTGATTACACTTCCTATATCGAAATTATCAATGATCCCGCCATAATTAATCTTATTGATCTTCGTGATTACTTTGGCCCTGGAAACCTTTCCCACATAACAGGAAAGCATCACATTTTCTTCATCCAGGCCGGTCAGGGAAATAAATGCATCCGTGCTTTCAATCCCTTCCTCGCGGAGGAGATCCGTGCCGGAGGCGTCTCCGTATATAATCATCGCCTTGGGAAGAAGCTCACTGAGTTCATCGCACCTGGCGCGGTTATTTTCTATGATTTTCACCTGTATTTTGGATTCCAGGAGCATCCTGGCCAGATAGTAGGCAAGAGTTCCGCCGCCCGCTATCATCACATCCCGGATGAGCTTGCTCTCGATTCCTATACTGGCAAACAGCGCTTTCATTTTATCCGGGGGAACAATGACGGAAATATAGTCCCCTTCATGGAGAATGGTATTGCCGTCCGGGATGATAACATCATGGCTTCCATCCCGTTCCACCACACAGATAAGCATGTTGGATCCAAAACGCCTGGTAGTTTCACTGATTCTGCGCTCGGACCAGGAAGAGCCTTCCGGCACACGGAACCTGACCAGGTCCACCTTTCCTTTGGCAAAAGCATCCACATCCATGGCGGAAGGTATCCGGATCAGTCTTGCGATATCGGAGGCCGCCGCAAGCTCCGGATTAATGGCGAGGGAAAGCCCCAGTTCTTCCTTAATAAACCCTATTTCGGCATAATAGCCAGGGTCACGCACCCTGGCAATTGTCTGGCAGTGTCCTGCCTTTCTTGCAATCAGGCAGCACAATAGATTCACTTCGTCCTTACCGGTAACCGCAATCAGGAGATCCGCTTCCTTTACCCCGGCCTCCTGCTGGACACGATAGCTGGTGGCATTGCCCTGGATACACATGACATCCAGCACATTTCCCACCAGCCCCGCTTTCTCCTCATTTGTGTCAATAATGGTCAAATCATGACCTTCTTCATTCAGCTGTTCGGCCAGGGCATATCCCACTTTCCCGCAGCCGGCAATTATGATTTTCATTCGTATTTCCTCAGTGCCTGAAGGCACCTACCTTACCTTTCTTCTTTCGTAACTGTTCAGGACCTTCACAATCACTTCAAAATTCCATCCGAAACTGCCTGACGCCTATACCCGTCCCAGGACGGAAAGATAATACTGGTACAGATTCTTATATGTTCCTTTGCTAAAGTGCAGCCCGTCGGTCAGTGTATAACCCGTTCCCTGGAGATAGGAATAGCTGTCAATCCAATGGACCTGCGGACTGAGCCGTGACTGCAGCTTTTTATTGAAACTGCTCACCATGGATTTGGTAACATATTTACCGTTTTCCACCGGATTGACCGATGAATAATAAACGGTTGCCCCTTTTTCTGTCCATTCTGCCGCTTTCCGGTTAACCAGCTCCGCATAGGCGTTCACATTGGCCACATCGTTCACACCCAGATTGATGATGATCTTCGTGCCCCTGCCTACCGCCGCATCGATTTGAGGCACCGCCTCGGATGCAAACCATTTGTAGCCCTGGGAGGATTTGGCAATCCATACATATTCGCCGCCTCCCACCGCATTATGCATCTGCACAAAACGGGAGTCGCCAACAAATATGATTTCCGGGCCGGTGACAAGCTCTTCCTCCGCAGCCGCCAGTTCCTGAAAGGCCTGCAGCTGGGTATCCGTCTGGGCAAGCTGCTCCTGCTGAACCTGCTCCAGCACCTGCAGCTGTCCTAAAAGCTCTGTCTGGGCGGCGTCTATAACGGACGCCTCCTGCAGCTGGATAAGTGTGCTGATCTGTGACTGCACCTGTTCCAGCTGGATCTGCTGGACATCACGCAGATTCTGCAGCTGCAGAACAAAACCTTCCGGATCCGATACCGGATCCGTCACCAGGGTAACTGCCGCCGCATCCTGTGTCTGTTCCGCGCTCTGCGCCAGCTGCGCATCCTGCATCTGTTCCGCTGCCTGTGTTTCCTCCTGCGCCGCCGTGAGGACGGTCTGCGTCCCTCCGGCCTCAGCCGTCTTATCTGCCCGTATTGTCATAGATGGCACTGTCAGCGCGCATACCGCCGCAAAAGCAAGTGCTGCCTGAAGAAGCCTCCTATTCGCTCTTTTCGTCATTCTTAAATCCTTTCTGCGAAAACAAGTTTTCTGCAACCAAGCAACCCTATTATACGTTGCCTTTCGGGAAAAGGCAATCCTTTCCTGCGATAATTGACAGAATGCGCCGGAAAGCCGGTGCAGATGGCGGCACCGGCAAGTCCCGTATCGGCAGACAGGAAGGGCAGCACCGTATCTTGTGTGCTGCCCTTCCTATCCGTTTTTCTCCTGTCAGGTTCCCCGCATCGGCGGTACCCTATTCAGCAGTTCTGATGAATACCTGCATTTCGCCTTCCCCCCGGTTGGCCCATGCATAATAAGGGATCCACTGCAGGACGGCTTCTTCGTATTCCGCCGTTCCATATTCCCGGTATAAATCCCCGTTATCTTCTTTCTGTACCGCCAGTTTCCTTCCTTTCGTCGTAACCGTCACCATACGCTGTCCGATCTTTTCTTCCAGAAGGGCCTGCGGCGCGGGATCCGACGCCAGAGAAAACAAATGAAGGTTCTTTCCGTTATCCGCCTCTTCCATACAGTAAACGACAGGCCCCCTTGTCACGGCGGCTTTGCCGATATCTTCCCTGACTCTGCTGTCCGCCTGCATCAGACGGACTTCCATAGGGAAGTCAAGCTCCAGCGTTTCCCCGCCCTTCCAGACTTTGTCAATGATGAGATAGCCGTCTTTCACCTGACGCGTTTCCCCGTCGGCAGTCATTATTTCTCCTTCCCCAGGCCCCTTTTGTCCGTTCAGGGTATAGCTCCGGCACCAGCCGGGGATACGGAAGGCCAGCCTGCATGCCACCGGCTCTTCCACATTGATTTCTGCCGTAACCTTACCGTCCCAGGGAAAATCGGAAGAAATACGGACATCCATTTTTTTACCGCCGCAGTCCTTTTCCAGCACGCTTCCCATATACAGGTGTACATAAAGGGAATCCTCCGATTCCGTATATGCATAGGAAGCGATAGAGCTCAGCAGTCTTGCTATGTTGGGCGGGCAGCAGGCGCAGCCGAACCATTTCTGGCGCACCGGCTTTACATGGAATTTGCGCTCATCCTTGTGACAGGCCTCTGGCAGGGTTTCCAGGGGATTTACATA
This sequence comes from Eisenbergiella sp. OF01-20, assembly GCF_003478085.1. Taxonomy (NCBI): domain Bacteria; kingdom Bacillati; phylum Bacillota; class Clostridia; order Lachnospirales; family Lachnospiraceae; genus Eisenbergiella; species Eisenbergiella sp. OF01-20. The sequence continues at coordinate 72,566 of NZ_QUES01000024.1, forward strand.
GAAAAAGCTTTTCCCGTCCAGGGCCATGCCGCTTAAGATACCGTTGTACAGAGCCTTTTCCATCACATCTGCATATTTTCTGTCCGCTTTGATTTCCAGCATGCGTCTGGCAAAAAATACAAGGCCGATGGAAGCGCAGGTTTCCGCATATGCCGTATCGTTGGGAAGGTCATAGTTAAAAGAAAATGCCTCGCCCATATGGGTGGATCCAATCCCCCCGGTTATGTACATTTTTTTCTGTGTTATATTATCCCATAGCTTTTCACAGGCTGCATATAACGCTTCATCCCCGGTCAGACGGGCCACATCGGCCATACCGGAATACAGATACACCGCACGCACCGCATGCCCTACTGCCTCCTCCTGTTCCCGCACCGGCAGATGGGCCTGATTATAAGCATAACGCAGTTCCTCCTCCTGCCCTTTTTTCACCGCTTCCGGATGCTCCGTATCGTAATAATACGGCCTGGTGCCTCTCTGATCAACAAAGAAACGGCTGAGGTTGAGATACTTATCCTCTCCGGTAACCTCATAAAGGCGGACAAGGGCCATTTCCGCAATTTCATGACCGGGATAGCCTTTTAATTTTCCCTCTTCTTCGCCGAAACGGGAAGCGACAAAATCTGCATATCTCTCCGCCGCCTTCAGCAGCTTATCTTTTCCCGTTGCCTGATAGTAAGCCACCGCACCTTCGGTCAGATGCCCGAAACAGTACAGTTCATGGTTATCCTTCAGGTTGGTAAAAATCGCTGACTGATCATTGATGATATAATAGGTATCCAGATATCCGTTGTCCTGCTGCGCCGCACATACAATGCCAATGGCTTCATCCGCCGTTTTTTCCAGTTCGGGATCCGCATGCTGGGTGAGGGAGTAGCCCACGGCTTCAATCCATTTGGAAAAATCGCTGTCCTGGAACAGGCAGCCGTAAAACCGCTCTTCCAGATGATCCATATCCTCCGGCAGCGGCTGGAACACAAGAGGCCACTTCACTTCCCGGAAGGCAGCTCCCTGCTCTTTCTTTTTTGCCGTTATCTTTCCCGCGATTTTGAAATTCCGCATACAAAAGCTGGGCTCTGCGTCAGGAAGCCGGTCATTAAGTGCCTCCCACTGATAAGGGATTACCTCCTTACGTACCAGTTCCATTTCCTTCTTCCAGAATGCATCCGTTACCTGCACCTGTCTCAATGAAACAGGGCTGCTTTGCTTTTTTTTATCCATATTTCCTCCATCCTCTCCGCCGGATTATGTTATATTTTACATGTATACTAACAGGCTTCCTTTTCCTTTTCCATTGCTAATCTGGAAAGCAGCATGTATAATATGGAAAACAAGTTACTGTCCATAGCGGGCACAGCCGCAGGGCGGCAGGCAAAAAAACAACTTAACGCACAGGAGGATTCTTCCATGGGTGTTCAACTGAAGCTGATGGAGCCGCGTATCATCAGTTCTGCCAACTATATAACTTTTATAAATCCCACCTCCCACCCCGATCGGGTTATGTCCGAGCATGATTTTCTGTATATGATTGACGGAAGCTGGCGGATTATGGAGGAGGATATCCTGTTTGAAATGCATTCGGACGATCTGCTTATCCTTCCCGCAGGAAGGCACCATTACGGCAACGGTCTCAGCACGCCTCATAACAAACACATGTATATTCATGTAAAACCGCTGGAAACAGAATGTCTTTCGAATGCGGCGGTTACCGGCGGTTGTGCAGTAGGAACCGGCCGCCTGCTGCCGGCAGATGAGGCCGCTGCATTCACGGAGTTTCATTCTCTGATCCATTGCCAGAGCAACCCCCATATCAAGGAACTTTTCCAGGAAATCATTGCGGAGTGCTGGGATCTTTCCCCTTTCCGGGAATCCAAGCTGTCCCTGCTCCTGAACCTATTGCTGATCGAACTGAAGGAACAGCAGGACAAGCCCTACTGCGCCGCCTCCAACAGCATTCTGGAAGAAGCTTCCCGGCTGATACAGACAACGCCGCAGACTTTTTTTACAGGAAAAGAACTGGCGGAAAGATTTTATGTGTGCGAACGCACTCTTTCCAACCAGTTCAAAAAAGTTTACGGGAAAACCCTATATGCTTTTCAAATGGATGTGAAGCTGGAGATGGTCCGGCAGTTTCTGTTAAGCCAGCCGGATGTAAAGCTACATGAAACGGCTCTGAACTTCGGCTTCTGCGATGAATTCCACCTCAGCAGGACCTTCAAGAAAAAATATGGGGTATCTCCCAGCAAATACCGGGAAATCACCGGTGCATAACGTACTAAAGCTCCGGCTCCTGTAGCAACAGCTGTTTTTAATTAAATCAACCCGATAAGCTCCTGCAGCCTGCCGTCTCTTACAAACACAGGGATCACATCCAGCGCCGCCTGTACCCGGACCGTCTGTCCTCCTTCATAGACGCTGCCGTCATGGAGGAAGCTCCATTTGGAACCTTCGGGAAGATAGACCTCCCGTTCGCAGGAATCTTCATATAATACGGGGGCCACCAGCATGTCGCTGCCGTACATATACTGCTCTTTCATATCCCAGCAGCATTTCTGTTCCGGGAACTCATAAAACATAGGCCGCATGACCGGCCGTCCCAGCGTATGGGCCTCTTCCATAAGTTTTCTGGTATAAGGGCGCATCGCTTCCCGGAAGCGGATGTATTTAACCAGCGTGTCGCAGTTCTCGTCCCCGTAGCTCCATACCTCATTATCCGCCCCTGTTGGCTGCATAACTTCCCCGGCTTTATTCACCACCCGCTGCGAAGGGACACGATCCCCGTGCAGGCGCATGACTGGACAGAAGGTACCCCATTCAAACCAGCGCACCAGTAATCTGCGAAACGCCTCATCCTCCGGGTTTCCGCCGGAAAAGCCGCCGATATCCGTAGTCCACCACGGGATTCCCGCAATCCCCATATTCAGCCCCGCACATACCTGCCTGCGGAAAGTCTGCCAGTCGGAATGAATATCTCCCGACCACACAAGCGCGCCGTATCTCTGGCTGCCCGCCCAGGCACAGCGCAGCAGGTTCACCACATTCTCCTGGCCTTCCTGTGTCTGTCCTTCATAAAAAGTTCTGGCATTGGCCTGGGGATAAATATTGCCAATCTGGGCATTGGTTCCCTGGTGATAGCGGTAATTGTCAAAATCGTAGCCGCTGTATTCCGGTTCCGCTTCATCCAGCCAGAATACTTTAATTCCCAAATCATAATAATTTTTTTTGCACTTGTCCCAAACATAGGCACGGGACCGGGGATTTGTGGCATCGTAGAAGGTACTGTTCCCATTATAGAGCATAGCGATATCCACGCCCTTTTCCGCCTTGACGAGCAGGCCCTTCTGCTTCATTTCCTCGTAATTTTCACTTTTCCAGTCAATCTGGGGCCAGATGGAAACCATCAGCTCTATTCCCATTTCCTTCAGTTCTTTTACCATCGCTTCCGGATCCGGGAAAAATTCTTCATCAAACCGGAAATCCCCCATCTTGGGCCAGTGGAAGAAATCACACACGATAACGTCGATAGGAATGTTTCTTTCTTTATATTCCCTCGCCACCTTGAGAAGTTGTTCCTGGTTCCAGTAGCGCAGCTTGCACTGCCAGAAGCCCATACCATACTCAGGCATCATAGGAACCTTTCCCGTCGCATTTCCATAAGCCTGTTCGATTTCATCCGGCGTATCGCCGGCGGTAATCCAGTAATCCATCTGTTTTGTGCTTTCCGCATACCATTCCGTGGTATTGGAAGCAAAGCTCACCCGTCCCACAGCCGGGTTATGCCAGAGAAAGCCATAGCCCTGATCCGACAGGACAAACGGGACACTTGCCTGGGAATTCCTGTGGGCCAGCTCCAAATTACAGTTTTTCACATTCAGGATATCCTGCTGGTACTGCCCCATACCGAACAGCTTTTCAGACGGCTCGGAAGCAAATGTAACCGTCAGATGAAAATCCCCGCCAATAATTGGTTTGAAAAAACGGTTCTTTTTATTCAGGGCGCCGCCTTCTCCCGCTTCTTTTAAGAGCAGCTTTCCGTTCTGGTTGTAAAAAGAAATATCACATTTCTTGGACCAGCTGCTGACTTCAAGCACCGCCGTTATTTTACCGTTCGTTATAACGCCCCGGTACTCCTCCACACAGATTTCAGCCTCCGCCGGTTCCTGCACAAGCAGGGCATAATCCGTATCCTCCAACTCCCCCAGTATGGTGGACCGCACACGAAAGCTGTTGGCCCCCCAGGGCTCAACGGACAACACTTCCCCGTCCCAGCGGTAAACCAATGCATTTCCTTCCTGACTCATCGTATACATAAGCTATCCTCCTGCAGATAAAAATGGCAGACCGGTTCTGCCCGGCCGCGTTTGCGCGGGACCTCCGGTTTACCTGTCTGCCATCATTATATTCATTCTTTTTAAAGGATTCATTATATATTTTGACCAGTTTTTTAAGTATCCTGACCTTTTCGATATTTCTGCGGTGTGGTATGATACAGCTTTCCAAACTCTGTGGTAAAATAATTGCCGCTTCCGAAGCCTACATCCAATGCGATCTTTCCCACCGGCTCATCGGTTTCCTTAAGCAGACGTTCCGCTTTCTGCAGCCGGACCCTCTGCACATACTCCACGAAGGTCATATGGAAATTGTCCTTGAAAAAACGGCACAAATAGCCTTCGCTGACGGACAGGTAGGCAGCCAGGGAAGGCAGTACCATCCGCTGCGTATAGTTCTCTTCCACAAAGCCTACAATCCTTCTTATCATCTCACTTTTTCTCGTATTTGTTTTTACGGGCTGCATTTCCACCTTCTGAAGCATGAGGATATCATAGACGGCCTGCAGGAGATATGCCCTGACAAGGATTTCGTACCCCTTTTCTTTTTCGTCAAAAACGAAATAGGTTTTATTCAGCATTTCAAACAGAGCTTTTTGTATACTGTTTTTTTCTCGCAGCAGAATGAAATGTCCCTGCTCTTCCGAAAACAGAGGCTTCAGATACTTCTGTTCAACCCGGTCATTTGCCATGCCCGATAAAAAACTGTAATCAAATACCACGGCCCTGAATTCCAGCTGTGTGCCGAAGCAGTCATGGGATCCATGCAGGGCATTGGGCTTTATGAGAAGCACATCTCCCTCTTCTATTATAAAAGGTTCCGCCTCCACCTGGAAATTCGCTTTCCCGGAGGTGATAAAAAAGATCTCGATTTCCGGGTGCCAGTGATAGCTCAGGGGCATCTGGTAATCCTCTTCCATTTTTGTTTCATAGGCGCTCACCGGAAAAAGCAAATCCCCATGCTGCCTGTTTTCTCGCAAAGGTCTGGATATTTTCATGGTCTTTCCTACTTATAATCCTCCACGTCGAATTCACGGTCTTTAAAATAATAGTTCCGGTCTTCCTCCGTGATTGTGCGCAAAACCCGGCAGGGATTCCCCACCGCTATTGTATTGTCAGGTATATCCTTGGTTACAACACTGCCCGCTCCGATTACCACATTATTGCCGATGGTGACCCCGGGGTTGATTACCGTATTTCCGCCGAGCCAGACATTATCTCCGATGGTTACGCCGATACCGTACTCATAGCCGGTATTCCTGGAATCCGGATGCACGGGATGGCCCGCCGTATAAATCGATACATTAGGGGCGAACTGGGCGTTTTTACCGATGACCACTTTTCCCACATCCAGGATCGTCAGATTATAATTGGCAAAAAAGTTTTCTCCCACTTCAATATTCCAGCCGTAATCACAGTGAAAAGGCGTTTCAATCCAGATATTCTCCCCGCATTTCCCGACAATCTCCTTAATCAGGGCCGCCTGCTCCTCCCCCTGTTCCGGGGACAGGTTATTGTAGCGGTATATCCGTTTCTTATTTTCCATTCTCTCCTCTGAGAGACCGTCCAGCCATGCCTTATAGGGCAGGCCCGCAAGCATTCTTTCTTTCTGATCCATTCTTTCCTTCCTCATTTCCGGGTGTAATCCATTCCTCCATAAGCTGCCGCATCTTCTTCTGTGCAAGGCACACCATTCCGGTTTCGTAGTCTTCTTCCAGGCGGCATGAAACCTCCACTCGTACCTGAAACTTCCCGTAAAGACGTCTGCACACATATCGTTCCAGCGCTTCCGCCATACCGTCCGTAAAAAAGTCACCATAAAGGACAAAACAGGAAGGCGCCACTATACAGGCAAAGGAAGTGAGCAGAGCCACCAGCTGGCACAAAACCTGGCTTTCTTCGTAATAATCCAGTTCTTCCCAGGGTACAGGAACATAAACGGCTCCCATCTCTCCTGCGAAATGGGAATTTCCATAATAGATATTCCCATCCAGAATCAGGCCTGCCCCCGGCAGAAAGGATCGGGGAAAATAGATTCCCACCAGGGAAGTGACATCCTTACCGCAATTTTTGCGGTAATAGCCATAAGCCATGGCGTTGATATCGTTTTCAAACAGCACGGGAACGCCGTACTTTTCCCGGATGCGGGGAAGAAAATCCGCCCCTTCCAAACCTGCAAAATCATTGATAGTCACCACCTCGCCGATAGCCTCTCCGGGCAGCCCGAAGGCAATCAGGCCGATATTTGCAAATTTGGTAAAAACCGCATCCAGAATTGCATCAAAGCTCCTGGCTCCGATATCTTCCATATATTCCTGGTGTTCCCACAGCTTCTGCCCTTTCAAATCCGTCACAAGCGTATGAATATAATTTCTGCCTTCCAGCTGATGACCGTATATAACTGCCATGGTACGACAGCCATAGTGATAGCCATATAGCATGGAAGGGCGGCCGCCGCCGGAAGGGACCATCCCCATTTCCCGCACTTCTCCCTGTTCCAGCATTTCAGCAATCAGCGCATTGACCGTCACCACACTCAGGCCGGTCAGCCCGGCAAGCTGCGGTTTGGTAGCCTGCCCCTGTTCGGATAAAACACGGCGCAGGGTATTGATATTCAATTGTTTCATCAGCCTGGTATCCGCTCTCATCCTGCCGCTCCTGATAGGTATTTGTTACGCATTTGTCCACTTACAAAAGATGCTTTATAAAGTTCATTTATAATTTAAAGGAAAACCCGCGTTTTGTCAACACGGATCAAAAGAAATTTGCTATTTCATGAAATTGTAGATTTTATAAAAATGATACATTACCTCTGAATCATCATTTACATCCCTGTACATTCTTTTTTCAGTCAATATAAACCCTGCTTTTTCAATTACTTTCCAGGACCATATGTTATCAGCTCTAACGGTGGCTATCATCTTTTGTACATGATAATGCTTGAAAAAATATTCCAAATATGATTTAACCGCTTCAACCGCATAACCTTTGTTCCTGTATTGCGCTCCAATAAAATAGGTAATGCCTATTTCTTTAATGTCTTCATAATAGGAACATCCTATCGAACCAATTACCATATTTTCATTCTTTAATGTTATTGTATAAGCCAAATAGTCCCCTTCGGGATTATCTCTGCTTGCAAGCTCCTTTGCTTCGTCTATCCATTTTTCCATCCATTTATTACAAGCTTTATCAAAGCCACAATCCGTTAAGCTTCCATCTGCTGCCATATCTATAAAAAAGACGCCATCCTCTGTTTTTACATCCCGGATTGCCAATCTCTGCGTTTCCATTAACATATTAATTACCATCCCACTATTTTTATACTAACGTGTACGGCACGGCCTTTCCCCCGGAGATTGCGGCCATATAAAATTCGGGGGCTTCCTGATAATTCAGAAGATACGCTGCATCTTAAGAAGATAATCCAGCCGGGAGAGACACTCTTCTTCTATTGAATGGCTTGCTTTTGCAGAAGTCTCGGCTTCCATGGAATGCTCGGCTTCCATGGAATGCTCGGCTTCCATGGAACGTTTCGCTTCCGTCTCATCAGCCCCGGTTCTTCCCGGGTAAACAGAGGGCTTGGTTTTTCCGTGGAAATCACTTCCCATCGTTTCCAGAAGCTCCAGTTCCTCCACCAGCTCATGGAACCACTCGATATCCTCTTTTTCATGATAACTGCTGTAAACCTCCAGCCCTGCCGCTCCTTTTTCTTTTAAGGCGCCAATTCTTTCTCTGCTTCGTCCCACCGTATTAATAGGATGGGCAATTACCGATATCCCACCGGTTTCCGTAATCAGCTTCTGTGCCTCCTCAAAGGATGGATAGGAAACCGGCAGGTAGGCAGGTTTTCCCTGTGCACAATAATCCCAGAAAAAATTAACGTACGGATTATCCGCACGTTCACCGCCTTTTCTGTAAGGAACAAGCAGCGGATTGTCTGTATTTCTGTCGTCCGCCAGTGCAGCTTCCGCAATAGTCTCTCCCACCACAATCCCATCCCGGGACAGGGCCAGTACCTTTTCCTCATCGAAAAGAATCCCCGCTTCTTTGAGGATTTTCATCATACGGGTGGAATTGCCTTTTTTCTGGGTAAGGATTTCCTCCTCCAGCTCCCGGTATCTGGAATCCTGAAAGTCGATCCCGTATCCCAGCAGATGCAGATCCACTCCGTCAAAGGTACAATCCAATTCTATAGCGGGAATTGCGCGGATTCCGAAGCGGGAACAGGCCGTCATCATCCGCTCCACCCCTCTGACTGAATTATGATCCGATAGTGCCGCTACCTTAATACCGCTGTCACGGCATATCTCTGCCAGCCTTTCCGGGGTGAACTCTCCATCCAGGCTGATTTGAGAATGCATATGCAAATCCAGCCAGCTCATACTCCGCCTTCCTTTTTCTGCTTGTCCAGCAGATCCTGCAGCGCTTCGTCACTGTCCTCAATCCAAACATCTTCCTCTTCCGCATTCAGCCCCAGGAATTCCCGCAGTGTGCAGGGTTCCTCACTGTTATTCCATGTATCCACATAATCGTCGATTTCTTCAAAGGAAATCTCTCCTGCTAAGTAACGCTGCTTAAATGTTTTCTCCATTCTATGCCTCTCTTCCTTAATTCCCCCGATGAAATAACCGGATCCTACGGCGGGGGATTTGCCGTCCGTTTCCTGTGTTTTCACGTTTGCGGCAACAAACGTCACCACCTGTGTTGTTAACTGTAGCGGACCGGATTCCCGGAGTATTTCATATTCCTGTTTCTTCACCGTTTCTTTTAAAATACTGAATTGCGTAAAAATCCGGTGGAGATGCCGCCGGGTTTCCTCTGTTTTTAGATTTAATTCAAACTGCGGCGGACTATAACATCCGGTTTCCGCGTCAAATTCCGTCATTTCTGTGTTCATTATCATGCAAAAAATACCATTGTCTTTAAGGCCGCTTTTTATTTTCTCTAATGTACAGATAAATGCCTCTTTGGACTCCACATGCTCCAGTGCTGAAACAGCAATAATCAGATCGAATGCCTTCTTTCTAACCGGATACGCTTCCAGTGGCATTATTGCACCGGCCACATCTTTTTCTATCCCGTATTTTCTGCAATTAAACAGCAGTTTTTCTACTGCGATATCCAGGATATCCACGGCCTCAGCCTTACACTTATTCCGGAAATGACATACAAAAGGGATGCAGCTTCTTCCGATCCCGCATCCCAGATCCAGAATGTCAATCCAGGAATACTGTTCAAAGAAAGGATATAAGTCCGTAATCGTTTTCACCGGCTTTTGAAGCCAGGAACCATTGCCGAATAATTCTTCCCTTTCGTACTGTCTTGTGTGGGAAAAGCGCTCTGCTTTCCTTATTGTTTCCAGGACGGCTTTTTCCGGGAACGTATCAACTATATTTTTTTTATTCAATAAGAATATCCTTTTCTTTCCTATGTACTCACGGCCAGTTATTAGTATAACGATTGTCACGAAGCATGTCAAACCCGGTTTTCCCCAGGCGTATCATTGAAAAAGCAGGCATCCCTGCTGCCATAAAATCTATTGTAAATTTCCACCTGTATATGCTTAACCATAGACCAGATATCACAATCCTGGTTGGACAGTACCGTGAGGGTCATATCCTCCCGCGGATAATATAAAAATTTGGCGGCCACACCGTCATTGCAGCCATCCTTATAAATGCAGAAAGGGATATTTTCCTTCTCCAGCAAATAGAACTCAAATCCGTACCCGTTTTGCTTATACATTCCAGGGATAGATAACCACTCCACACTATTAGAGAATTCACAATGCGGACGCAGGAAGATATCCGCATACTCGCCGTTCAGAAGGATATGTCCCCGGACTGCATCCAGAAAAAGATTCAAATCCCCGGCCGTAGTATAAGCCCCTCCGTCCGGAGTCCCCACAGGCGGATAGCAATAGATATTTTTCTGATAGCCGATAATCCGCTCCTGCGCATCCCGTATACTTTTATATCCTTCCGCCGTATTTTCCTGGATACCGTCCATAGAAAAAAATCCGGTTCTGTCCATTCCCGCACGTTCGAAAATATGACGGGTAAAATAGTCCCTGTAATTAACCCCGCTCACCTCTTCTATTGCCATACCTAACAGGACATAAGAACAGTTGCAGTATCTGACATTTGTCCCCGCCCGGAAATTTGGTTCTTTATAAGCAAAATTCTTTAAAAAATCCCTGCATTCCCGAATCGCATAATTAGGGCTGTCAATAAACAGGGCCGAGTATTCCTCTCCCGCCTCCTCATCCGCATCGTCCGCAATCCCGGAGGTATGGTTCAGCAGATGCTCTATTGTCACATCATCAGGGATCCTGGTACCGGACAGATCAACGATATTTACAATTTTATCTGTAAGACGGAGTTTTCCTTCCTGTACCAGCTGCAATACTGCTGCCGCCGTAAAAATTTTGGTTATAGAGGCCGTATCAAACCTTGTATCCACATTATTGGGCACATGGAAAGGACGGCTGGCATAACCATAAGCCTCACTGAATACCGTTTCTCCTTTTCTTTTCAGCATACAGACGCCGCTGAAATTATGGTTTTGCGCATATTCTCCGCATATATTTTTGAGATATTCTTTCATTCTCCCTCCTTGGGTTTCACAGCCTGCTGCCTTTCCGTTCCGCCGGGGCTATTCCAGGAAAAATCTCTTTTTTGACCGGATTGCCTCTTTCCAGCGGAAGCAGTCATTCAAATGCAGCATGACATGGCGGGTAGGGGGCATCAGAAGCAGGCCTGCCACATCCTTCTTCCCCCAGAAATCAAGCAGCCAGAAGGATTCCTCCTGCCGGGTCACCCCTCCGGCCTCCAGGATCCTGTCCAAATCTTCTTTGGCAGTTTTTCTGCGCATATCCTCCGGGGTAAGGCTCTGTACAAGGCTCCTTGTCCGCCTTCCCACCTCGCAGCGGTACTTCAGAAGTTCCGGGATATTCATTTCTTTGCTTAATGCCATGATTTCCTCATCCTGCAATGCATTCCCCGTATCCGTTACCGATACTTGGATACGCTGTTTCCAGTCCTGATTAAAGATCTGTTCTTTCCTTCCCACCAGCATATTCATGGTCAGATCTTCAATACGGGCAATATGCCAGACTGCCCAGCCGATTGTTTCATCTTTGGATGAGGGCATAATGGCATATTCCCGATCCGTCAGATCCCGGAACAAACCATCCACCTGCGTTTCGCTCCCGCCCGCCATTTCTGAAGGGAACAGCTTTTCATGGATTTCCAGAAATAACTCTTTTGCCTCAGGAAGCTTATCTTTATTTCTGATAATGCGGTTAAGCTCTTTATGTTTTTCGCTGAGGCCTTCTCCAAAATACTTCATTTTCTTCCCCTTAGATTTTGATTTTTGTCCATTTCCCGGAACGGAACCGCAGGCATGTCAGAATAAAACGTACAAGCTGATCGGCGCAGACGCCAAACCAGATCCCGATGATTCCCAGCCCTGCGGTATAGCAGAGCAGGTAGCTGGCAATGGGACGCACAATGGTTACGCTCACTGTGGAGGCTATCGTAGTATAAATCACATCTCCTGCCCCCCTCAGACAGCCCATATATATCACCTGCGCGATCTGCAGCAGCACGACTACAACGATGACACGCATAATCTCCACACCCATGGCAATGATTTCCGGCTCCGAAAAGAACAGATGGTATAAGAAGCTGCCGCTGGTAAGGTAGACGACAGCGAGAACGGCAGCGATTATGCGGCCGATATTCTGGCATATACTCCCGTAGGTTTTAGCCATATTCACATTTTTCGCCCCCAGGCTCTGGCCGATTAAGGCTACGGCCGCCACCTGCATGCCGTCTCCGAAGGAAAAAGACAGGCTCATGACGTTCATGCCTACCTGATGGGCGGCAAAGGCTTCCGTTCCCATTTTCGCCGCCATAACCGCAACGGAAAGAAAGCCTACCCTTACCAGAAGCTGCTCGGCAAGGACGCTGGATCCCAGCTTGATCATGCTTTTTCCCACCTCCAGGGTAGGGCGTATTTTTTCTTTCCACATATAAGGAAAGCTGATAAAATCATTTTTCCAGGCTGCTGCTATGCTCATAACACAACCCACCATACTGCCGATTACCGTAGCTATTGCCGCACCGGATACCCCCAGGGCCGGGAACCCGAAATGTCCTTCGATTAACAGATAGTTAAATATCACATTGACCAGATTAGCCGCCACATTGGTTTTCATGGCTATCTTTGTATTTCCGGCCCCTCTCTGGGCTGCATTTACGGTCAGAGAAATAACCGTGAAAATGATAAAGCCCATAATAATACGGAAGTACTGCACCGCTTCCCCATGGGAAGCCTCCTCCGAACCGCATAAACGGATAATGGGATCCGCAAATATCACACAGGCCAGGCTGACAAATACCGACATGATCAGGACAAAAAAGCAGGCGGCGCATAATACCTCATTGGCTCCCTTCCGGTTTTCCTGGCCTTTTCTTCTGGCTACCAGTGCGGATACCGACACATTCACCGCAATAAACACGGCCAGCCCGATAAATTTGGGCTGGGTGGTCAGACCAACCGCCGCCACCGCGTGAGCCCCCACGCGGCTGACCATCAGGGAATCCACCATTCCCACCAAAGCTACAAAAAACGATTCCAGCACAGACGGCCATGCCATTTTCAGCACTGTCTGTACATTTTCCTTACTGTACTTTTTCATGTCCTCCCCTTTCAGACGGTTTTTACCGGAACCGTCTTTCACTTCTTTTATTGTACGTTACATTTCAGAGGCTGTCCATTAGCGAACTGTTCTTATTTTTATGGGCTTTTTCGTCAAAAAGCCGATTGACTGGCGTTACCTGCTGGATTATGATAAACAGTGGCGTTAAAATATTCCGAAGAAGGACTTACCCATGGATAAAATCAGCAGCTTCATAAAAAAAGACCCCGTACTGTTAATTTCCGGTTTGCTTGCCGTTGTTTCGGCTTTTTTTGTCCCCCCGGACGTCTCTTATTTATCTTATATTGATTTCCGTGTACTCGCGCTCCTGTTCTGTCTCATGTGTGTGATGAATGGCTTCCAGGAGATCGGACTTTTCCAGAAGCTGGCCGTTTTCATCCTTTCCCGCACAAAAAATACAAGGCAGCTGACAGCCGTCCTTGTATTCCTTTGCTTTTTTCTGAGTATGTTCATCACCAATGATGTTTCCCTGATCACCTTTGTTCCCTTCACGGTCCTTATACTTACCATTACCGGACAGGCAAAGCTGATGATATATGTAATTGTCCTGCAGACGATTGCCGCCAATCTGGGCAGTATGCTGACTCCTGTGGGGAATCCCCAGAACCTGTATTTGTACAGCCTTTCCGGTATGCGCATTTCCCTGTTTCTGAAAACCATGCTCCCTTATACGCTGCTTTCCGGGCTGCTGCTGTTTCTTTCCCTTTTCTTAAAACCCGGGGAAAAGGTTTCCCTTCAGTCTGTTTTCACGGACACAGCGCCGATGGAACGAAAGCCTCTCCTCGTCTATTCCCTGCTTTTTTTGCTGTGCCTGGGCTGTGTGCTGCGTTTGTTTCCCTGGCAGGCGCTCCTTCTGATCCTGCTCGCCGTTCTCCTGCCCTTTAACCGCAGATTGTTGTACAAGGCTGACTACGGCCTATTGTTCACCTTTCTGTTTTTCTTTCTGTTTATAGGAAATATGGGCAGGATACCGGTAATCGTAGACTTTCTCCGTTCTGTTTTAACCGGTCACGAGCTTTTCCTTTCCATCGCCGCCAGCCAGGTAATCAGCAATGTGCCGGCTGCCATACTGCTTTCCGGCTTTACCGGAAATTACCTTTCCCTTCTTGCGGGAGTGAACATCGGAGGGCTGGGGACGCTCATCGCCTCTTTGGCCAGTCTGATATCCTATAAGCAATATGCCAAAACCGCCGGCTGTCATAAGGGCCGCTATCTGCTGCGGTTCACAGGGCTTAACCTGCTTTTTCTTGCCGTACTATCCGGCCTTGCCGTCATCCTTATCTGAAAAAGGCTGACCGGCCCTTTCTATGAACCGGCCATACGTTTGAGCACAGCCGCCGCCTGTTTGAAGAAAGCTTCTTCCCGGGGAAAAGCTTCTTTTTCCGCAATCATCGTCACCTGTAAAACCGTTTCTTCTCCCAGCGCCGCCACGCCGAAAAGCCTTTTCGCATTGGGTACAAGGGGTGGTGCAAATACAAATTCCTTAAGACGGTATGCGCCGTAACAGGTAGGGATTGGGAGCTTTCCCAGATTGGTCACACTGATCCCCTTCGGGTTCCCATGATACCCAAACATATCCCTCACCATTCCTGCCGTTCGGTTTTCATAACCGGCATAGCCTGAAAAGTAAGCGGCATCCACCAGGCAGGGGCTGAGTTCTCCCATAAACCGGAGCAGAAAATATTTATCCGCTTCCGTGTCCAGCTTCTTATAAATAAGCCTGTGTACGTTACGCGCATTTTCCCAAAAATCCAGGGAAGGCTTATACGCATAATCGATGGATATTCCGGTAGCATAATTTCCCATTCCTTCATATCCTTCCGGCCGCACACTCGCTGCCAGCCCGATGCTTCTTTTTTCTCCGGAGGCTTTCGCCAGGGCCGTGACAAACAGGCTGTTAAAGGTAATCTGATGACTCCTGGCAAGGGTAAGCAGTCTGACACACTCCTCCCCGCAAAACGTTTCCAAAAGGATATGGATATCCCTGTTTTTCCAGTATTCCCTGTAGATGTCCTCATAGTCCTGCCAGCCAAAGACCCGTCCGGACTTATTCCAGCTGCTGTTTAACCGCTTCATCAGGAAACGCAGCGGCGGCTTCAGATGTCCTTTATTTTCCTGCCCCGGAAATGGGTACAGCTGCAAAGGCCGCCGGGGAATCGCTTTCCCGGCAAGCGCATCCATGATATCCCGTGTAAGGCAGGCAAAGGAAATACCGTCTCCGGCCAGATGGTGCCCCACAATAAGAAGCCTGCATGCCTTTTCTTCCTGCCAGGCAAAAAAGCGCAGCAATTCCCCATCCTTCAGGGCAAAGGGGACAGGTGCCTGCTGCCGGATTACCTCCTTCCAGTCATCCTTCTCCTCCATCCAACGGATATGGATATCCTTTTCTGCACCGGATTCATAAAAAGCACGTCCGTTACTTTCCAGCAGGATTCTGCACTGCAGCATTTCGTTCTGTTTGCATGCCGTTTTCACGGCTGCTTCCAAATCCGCCCGGGCTACCTTTCCGTCAATTACCGCCATGACCGAAACCTGGATGCTTGGAGAAAACAGATGGGTTCTTTCTTTTCTGATCTCAGTTTTCATGGGCAAACTCCTTGTATACTTCGATTAACAGTTCCCGGATTTCCTCCCGCGGCAGCCGGGTGGTATTGGTTGCCGCAATGGCTGCAATTCCGTGGGTAAAAACCCAAACCTTTACAAATAACCTGGCATCCGCCCGCTCCGGTACGGCCCCTGCCAGTTCATAGATACTGCCAAGTTGGAAGCTGTCCGACATGCACAGCAGCCGGAACAGATTCTTTTCCGTCTGTGCCAGTTCCACATATCGTAATCCCATATGCAGAAACAGAGGCTCATTTCCCGGATTTTCTGTCATTTCTTTAGCAAAATATGCTTTTGTCCTCGCATATACCTCTTTCTTTAACTCCTCCATGTTCCTGAACACATGAAAGACCGGCTGTGTGGAACAGCCAAGCCTTTGTGCCAGCTCCCGGGCCGTCACCTTTTCAAACCCGTTTTCCCTGGTCATTTCAAAGGCTGTTTCTACAATATCTTCTTTGCTGAGTTTTGCTTTGGGCGGCACTATTTACACCTCTGTTTCTTATATTTCCAAAAAGGAAGGGATACAATAACATTGTTATATAACAATGTTATTGTATCCCTTCCTTTTTGCTTTGTCAATGGGTTTTGCCGCAGCCGTACACATATCCATGTTCCTGTCCGCATATAGTTATAGAAAAAACTGCGAGGCCTGTATGCTTCCCTTCCTGGAACACATCAATCAACTGCTGTGGGGCTTTCCCGTTCTCATACTGCTATCCTCCGCCCATCTTTATTTTACCGCCAAATTAAAATTTCCCCAGAAACTCACCTTAAAGGCTATCCGTCTGTCCGTCACTCCCGAAAAAGGAGGAAAAGGAGCCAATCTCTCCGGTTTTGCAGCGCTGGCTACCACGCTGGCGGCTACCCTGGGGACCGGAAATATCATCGGTGTATCCACCGCGATTGCTATAGGCGGGCCGGGCGCGCTTTTCTGGTGCTGGGTAACCGGCGTGCTGGGTATGGCTACCTGCTATGCGGAATGTTATTTAAGCGTGCTGTTCAAAAAACAAAAAGCGGATAAAACCTATGTGGGCGGACCTATGTACGTACTGGAGAAGGGGCTGCACAGCAAAGCCCTGGGCATCCTGTATGCCGCCTGTGCCCTGTTTGCCGCCTTCGGGGTGGGCTGTACCACACAATCTTCGGCAATCACGGAAGCGGTAAATACCATCGCTCCTGTTTCTCCCCATATTATCGGTATCCTTGCCGCCTTTACCGCCGGCCTGGTCATTCTGGGCGGGGTGAAATCCATCGGTAAATTCTGCACAAGAATGGTTCCCGCCCTCGGTTTTTTCTATATTGGCTGCTGTCTGTATCTGCTGTTCCTGAACCGTGACTTTATTTTTTCCGGTCTCTCCCTGATAGTCAGCAGCGCTTTTGAAACAAAGGCGGCAGCGGGCGGCTTCATCGGAAGCACGCTGCAAAGCGCGGCACGATTCGGCATTGCCAGAGGCCTTTTCACCAATGAAGCGGGAATCGGAACCGCAGCTATCGCCGCCGCTTCTTCGGAAACCAGGGATCCCCGGCGGCAGAGCCTGATCTCCATGACCGCCGTATTCTGGGATACCGTAGTTATGTGCGCGGTAACAGGTCTGGTTATTGTGACTAATATCCAGAAAAATCCCTCTTCTATCCTGGGCTTCAGTTCCGCCAGCCTCACCTCCGCCGCGTTTACCTATCTTCCCTTCGGAGGGGCTGCCCTGCTGTCTCTGGCCCTTGTGGCTTTTGCCATTACCACTCTGATCGGATGGTGCTATTACGGGGAACGGGCGGCGGAATATCTGTTTGGGGAATCGGGGATTATTTCCTATCATTTGTGTTATATTGTCATGATCTATATCGGCGCTGTCCTCCCTATGGATCTGGTGTGGGGAGTAACGGATCTGATTAACGGCGTCATGGTTTTTCCCAATGTAATAGCGCTGTTTGCCCTTCGGAAAAAAATACATATCTGACCTCGCGGCAGCCGCCGGAAAGCGGCGCTTATCAGCGTGTATAATACAGCACACCCAGAGTTCCCGGACCGCAGTGGCTGGAAATCACACCTCCGGCCCTGGTAACGTGGATATTCTGAAAAACACCGAGATCCTCCAGATACCGCTTTACCTGTTCTGTCACTTCCTCCGGACAGCCTGAATGGGTAATAAATACCCTTTCCGGATCCGCCGCCAGCAGATTGTCCCGCATATCCTGCACATATTTCAGGATTACTTTATCCTGCGCACCTCTGTATTTTTTCCCGGCGGACATTTTTCCGCCGCTTACCTCAATCCTGGGCTTCAGGTTCAGCTTTCCTCCCAGAAGAGCGGTTACTGTGGAGCATCTGCCGCCCATTGCCAGGTAATCCAGACGTTCCACCACAAAGCTGGCCCTCACTTTATCCCTGCAGTTTTCGATTTCAGCGGCAATACTCTCCGCATTCCGCCCTGCAGCAGCCAAACCGGCCGCCCGAAGTACCTGAAGGCCAATCCCTGTGGAAAGATTTCCGGAATCAATAATAAACATCCTGTCATATTCCAGTTCTTCTTTTACCAGCCGGAGCACATTGCAGGTCGTTGACATTTCTCCGGAAATACCGATGAAAATCACATCATCCCCGTTATCCTTCATGGGCCTTATCAGATCCAGCGCCCGGTCAAAGGCCACTGCCGCCGTTTTAGGCGTACGCCTGTTTTTTTCTGCCCAGGTATAGATTTCATCCGGTACAATTTCCTCTCCGTCGCAATAGCTTGTCATATCCAGGACAATATTCAGCGGCAGTATGGAAATCTCATACTGCCTTATTAATTCCGGCGATAAATCACAGGTACTGTCCGCTACAATTCTTATCCTACTCATTTCTTCCCCCTTTAAGGTCATCCGCGTTCCATTACCGGTTCTGTCCGTGCAGAGCCTTTTCCAAAATTCCCAGCCCCAGCGGATAAGGACCGGTATGCACGCCGATGGTCGCTCCAATCTGATAGACAGGCAGCTCGCAGCTCCCATAACTGCCACGAAGTCTTTCCAACACCATATCCCGGTACTCCTCCGCCTCCGCCCGGTCATACCCATATCCCACCGCTATGGAATAGTTGCCGATAGCATCCGCTCTTTCCTTCAGATAATCCAGAAGCAAATCCACAGTCTTCTGCATGGTTTTCTTTCTCACACGGCCGATACCGGATGGGTAAATCTCTCCCTGCTTCAGAGTGATGACGGGCTTAATCCCAAGCAAAGTTCCGGCAATACCGGCCACCTTTCCGATCCTTCCCCCCGCCTTCAGATATTCCATGTTCCCGACGGTAAAAAAAATCCGTCCGGTGCTTTTGATTTCCTCCACCCTGGCAATGGCCGCTTCAAAGCTGACGTTAGATAACGATACTTTTGAAAACACTGGAAAATCAAGGTTTTTCGAGCGACGGACAAGCAGGGTATTGTACTAAAAACTGAATACGACGCAGAAGCGGCGTTTCTTACTCTCTACATGGGAGAACAGGAACGCCGCTTTTTTATGCCCTTTGTTACGCAGTAGGGGCAGAAAAAGCCTTGCTACAAGCGATTTTGCGGGCGCGTATCTGGCGCGGCAAGGGATTTATACCTTATCCCCCGAAACCGCGCTTCTACTGCGTAACAAATCCACAGCAAAAGGAGTGATTTACTATGGCAGTTTTCAGAGTGGAACGGAACAAGGGCTACACCGTAATGAGCAACCACCACCTACGCAACAAGGAGCTTTCCTTAAAGGCAAAAGGGCTGTTGTCGCAAATGCTGTCACTCCCCGAAGATTGGGACTACACCTTGAAAGGCTTATCCCTTATCAACCGGGAGAAGATAGACGCTATCCGCGAAGCCATTAAGGAACTTGAACGCGCCGGGTATATCGTCCGTTCAAGGGAGCGCGACGAGAAAGGACGCTTGCGGGGCGCGGACTATGTGATATTCGAGCAGCCGCAGCCGCCTACGCCGGATTTACCTACATTGGAAAATCCAACATTGGATAATCCAACGCAGGAAAAACCAACATTGGAAAAACCTACGTTGGAAAATCCAACGCAATTAAATAAAGATATACAAAGAACTGACTTACCAAAAAAAGAAAAATCAAATACAGATTTATCAAGTACCCATTCCATTCCTATCCTTTCCCCTAACCCCTCTCCTTGCAGAGAAGCGGCTGCGCCGCCGGAACGGAAAGGAACGGAAGCGGCAGCACAGAGCGCAGTTGATATATACCGGGAAATCATCAAGGACAATATCGACTACCACATTCTCAAACAGGACATGAAGTTTGACAGTGACAGGCTGGACGAGATTGTAGACCTCATGCTTGAAACCGTATGCACCGCCAGAAAGCGGGTACGGATTGCGGGGGACGACTACCCGGCAGAGCTTGTGAAGTCAAAGTTTATGAAACTAGACGGCGAGCATATCCGCTTTGTGCTTGACTGTATGCGGGAGAACACAACCAAAATCCGCAACATCAAGCAATATCTGAAAGCCGCCCTTTTCAACGCCCCGTCCACAATCGGCAACTACTACACTTCCCTTGTCGCCCATGACATGGCAAGCGGCGCACTGTCACCGAAAAAGCCGCAGTACGGCGACCCGGACTATTATTCATGCAATGAGGGCGAAAGCCTGTAACCACCCACAACCACAAAAGGAGGATTTTATTATGGCACAGAAAATGACAGGAGCATTGGTATTTGACGAGCGCACCGACCGTTACGACATCCGCTTTGACTTAAACAGCTACTACGGGGGCTTGCATTGCGGCGAGTGCTTTGACGTATTCGTGCGGGGCAAGTGGAAGCCGACCCGGATTGAGTACGGCGACAACTGGTATCTTGTGGGTATCAGAGCCGAGGACTTGAACGGGCTGCGGGTGCGTATCTGACCGCCGCCCCATAAAGAAACGCGAAAGGAGGACGCGACAAATTGCAGGACGAAGTAAACGAAAAGACCATAGCCCTTTACATCAAGACCGGGAAGCTGACCGCGCAGACGCTCCAAAAGGCAATGAAAGCCATACTGTCAAAGGGCAAAAAGCTGCTTGCAAAACCGCCACAGGGCAAGCAGAGCTTAAAGCAGCTTATGAAGCAGAACGCGGGCGTTTCCAACATTGAGATTACCGAGGGCAATATCAAAGCCTTTGAGAGTACGGCGAAAAAGTACGGTATCGACTTTGCGCTGAAAAAGGACGCGACGGAAAGCCCGCCCCGCTATCTGGTTTTCTTCAAGGGGCGGGACGCGGACGTACTGACCGCAGCCTTTAAGGAATTTTCCGCAAAAAAGCTGACACAGGAGAAAAAGCCCTCAATCCGAAAGCTGCTCTCTACCCTCAAAGAAGCTGCACAGGGCAGAAACGCGGAACGGGCAAAGGTCAAGAACAAGGACAGGGAGGTATCGCTATGAAGCCGGAAATCAAGAAGCTGCTTATCCTAAATCTCCCGTATCTGCTCTTTGTCTGGCTCTTTGATAAAGTGGGCGCGGCTGTCCGGCTCTCCCCCGGCGCGGACGCAAGCGCAAAGCTGCTACATCTTGGGGACGGTTTTACCGCCGCCTTTTCCAGTATCGCGCCGAGCTTCCACCCGGCAGATTTACTTATCGGCATTGCCGGGGCGGTCATTGTCCGGCTGATTATCTACACCAAAGGCAAAAACGCGAAGAAATACCGCCGCGGGACAGAATACGGTTCGGCGCGTTGGGGCGGGGCTGACGACATAAAGCCGTACACAGACCCGGTATTTGAGAACAATATCCCCTTAACGCAGACGGAACGGCTCACCATGAACAGCCGCCCGAAGCAGCCGAAATACGCAAGAAACAAAAATATTCTTGTAATCGGCGGTTCCGGCAGCGGCAAGACCCGGTTCTTTGTGAAACCGTCGCTCATGCAATGTACGTCAAAGGATTTTCCAACGTCGTATATCGTCACTGACCCGAAAGGAACACTGATTTTGGAAACCGGGAAAATGTTGCAGCGGTACAAATACCGTATCAAAGTGCTAAATACGATTAACTTCAAAAAATCCATGAAATACAATCCCTTTGCCTATCTGCGGAGCGAAAAGGACATTTTGAAATTAGTCAATACCATTATCGCCAACACCAAAGGCGACGGGGAAAAATCCGGCGAGGATTTCTGGGTGAAAGCGGAAAAGCTCTACTACACCGCACTAATCGGCTATATCTGGTATGAAGCCCCAGAGGACGAGAAGAACTTCACGACGCTGCTTGAAATGATAAATGCGTCGGAAGCCCGCGAGGACGACGAGGATTTCCAGAACCCGGTTGACCTCATGTTTGAACGTCTGGAAGAAAAAGACCCGGAACATTTTGCAGTCAAGCAGTACAAAAAATACAAACTGGCGGCGGGCAAGACCGCAAAAAGCATACTTATCTCATGCGGCGCGAGGTTAGCCCCATTCGACATTAAGGAGCTGCGGGAGCTTATGGAAACCGACGAAATGGAGCTTGACACCATAGGTGACAGAAAGACCGCCCTTTTCGTGATTATCAGCGACACCGACGACACCTTTAACTTTGTCGTGAGTATTCTCTACACACAGCTATTCAACCTCTTGTGCGACAAAGCAGATGATGAATACGGCGGGCGGCTTCCCGTCCATGTACGGTGCTTACTTGATGAATTTGCGAATATCGGGCAAATCCCCAAATTTGAGAAACTAATCGCAACCATACGGAGCCGGGAAATCTCCGCGTCAATCATCTTGCAGAGCCAGTCACAGCTAAAGGCAATCTACAAGGACAACGCCGATACCATAGTCGGCAACTGCGACACCACGCTTTTCTTGGGCGGCAAGGAAAAAACCACGCTCAAAGAAATATCGGAGATTTTAGGCAAGGAAACGATAGACAGCTTCAACACTTCCGAAACAAGGGGGCGGGAGCTTTCGCATGGGCTGAACTATCAGAAATTGGGAAAGCAGCTTATGACGGAAGATGAAATCGCAGTCATGGACGGAGGGAAATGTATCTTGCAGCTACGCGGGGTGCGCCCGTTCTTTTCGGACAAATTCGACATAACGAAACACCCGAAATACAAGTACCTATCCGACGCAGACCCGAAGAACGCCTTTGACATGGAAAAGCACCTTAAACGCCGCCCCGCCATTGTCAAGCCCGACGAGGTTTTTGACTATTACGAGATTGACGCAGCAGACTTACAGGAGGACGCAGACCATGAGGAAACGTAGCGCAGAGGAAAAACAAAAGCAGCTTGAACGGTTTTTAATGAATGTTGCGGAAGCCGCCGACGCTGCATTATGGGAGTATTGGCGGGAAAAGGAAGCGGAACACCGCCGTTTTGCAACGGAGTATGTCACGCGCCGGGGGCTTATCCCTCAACAGTGACAGCATGGCAGACCGCCGGGGAGGGGGGGACAGGGGAAGCTACACTTCCCCTACGCTGCCTTGCGGCAGCTACCCCTTTGTGAACTTGCGGGAAGCGAACACCTTGCTATGCAAGCTATTCACTTCCCGCAAGTCTGAATAATACCCGTCCGGCAGCACAGCGGGACACCGAAAGGAGGAATCGAAGCAATCACATATATCAATATCGGCTACATGATACGCGCCCCTACTTTCCGGCGCAGCACACAGCGGCAGGAGCCGCACCCCCCTACAACTGAATACCGCCGCGCCGCAGAACTTACGCAGCGCGGGGACAGCCGCCTTTACCAGAGGGCGGTTTTTTTATGCGGCGGCATACGCTGACCGCCTTTTGTCCGCTTGCCGGACAGCCGCAGACGCGGCAGAAAGGATTTATTTATGGCATTTTTCAATAGCGCAGTAGACGTTTTGCAGACCCTTGTTGTAGCACTTGGAGCCGGGCTTGGTATCTGGGGCGTTATCAATCTCATGGAGGGCTACGGCAACGACAATCCGGGCGCGAAGAGCCAGGGCATGAAGCAGTTGATGGCTAATTAAAGGGAACAAAAAGAAAGGAAAAGCACAATCCAGACGGTATCAGCGGCAGTCCACAAGAATAAATTGTGATTTCACAAGATTGGTGCTATAATAAGAGAAAAGTTCCTGCCGGGGCAGCCGCCCCGGTGGTATGGATAGGAAGGCGGGAAAGCAATATGCACATCAGCTATAAACCACTCTGGCATACACTGTTAGAGCGTGATATGAGAAAAGAAGATTTAAGGCTTGCTGCTGGTATGACAACGAATATGATTGCCAACATGAGCAAAGAGGGAAAGCACATCAGCATGGATACATTAGCCCGTATCTGCGAAACGCTGAATTGTGAGATTACCGATGTAATTGAGTTAGTACCAGACGAGCCTGCTTCCACAGGAGGTAAGGAACATGAGCGAATTAAAACCAAGAATAACAGAAAACGGAATTGATTATATCCTTGTTGGAGATTACTACATCCCGGACTTGAAACTGCCGGAGGAACACCGCCCTATTGGAAAGTATGGATGGATGCACCGGGAATATTTAAGAGAAGTCCACCCAGTCAGATTGAACACATTGACCTTGACCGGGGAATTTTGGACATACCTTGCTGACCTGAACGAACAGGCACAGAATCGGTTAGATACCATCATGGAGCAGATGAAAGCCGCCGAGGGTGTGACAGAGGAATTGAAGCGAACCCAACAAATGGAATGGGTGCAGCGTTGCAATAACATTCACAACCGGGCAGAAGAAATTGTTTTGCATGAGATGATTTATTCATAATGGTATGGTAGAATAATTGTTTACTTTATATGGTAGTGAAAAATAACAAAGAAAATTTTATAAGGGTGAATATAGGAGAAACAATATGAAAAATACTAAGAGATTTTTGATGGAGCAATTTTATACTTGCCTCAAGAATAATTTGATAGATTTAGAACTTGATTTTTATAGTGAGGAGGATTTTTATGAATACTTAGAGGTGAGGGACGAAAAAATATTTGATAGAAAATGGTTGGAGATTCATGCGGAGATAAGCTTATTAGAAAACAAAATTGAAAATAAAGATTTGATAGAATCTATTTGTGAAGAAGTATATATGAAAGTGATGAGCTTTTCTGGTGTGGAGGATCTGGCTGCGTGTATTTCTGATGATTTTGAACTTATATTTAAAGCTTTAGATGTAGATTATAACAATCGGTGGTTAAATGGCATGATGGTAATGTATTTAGACGATAGGTTTCCGAATGATGCTGATGAAATTGAAGAGGAAGGAACAGAGGAAAGTATTAAATCTCAGTTAGAGAAATATTTAAAAATAAAATCATAACCACAAAAGATAGCGGAGAAGAAGGTGTCTTAGGAGAAAATTGTCTTATTGATTGTTCTCAAATTCCTATGATTTATTGTAATTATGATACACACGATGTTGTAGATATAACTCTTGATGATTTACAGGTTGGGGACGAAATCATTTTGACTATTCGGAGTTCGGAAATAGAAAATCATCAAAAGGAAGATAACAATAAAGCAAAAATAGAAGTTGAACAATTACAATTAGGCACACAAAGAATTAAATAATTTCAAGTTTGCCATTTTGAATTTTAACTGAATATCCACAGCACAAACCGTTGTTACATGGAAACTAAGAAACCATGCAACAGCGGTTTTTCTTTATCGTTTTTTCCTCTGGCTGATAGGCGTTCCCATTTTCTTTGATTTTTTGAGAATCCGAATGAGCCAGCGAAATTCTTCGTCTGACAGATTTTTATAGTTGATGCCGAGCTGCTTGCAGTAAAGGACAACGAGCTTTTCATCCCGGCTGCCCTTGAAATTTTCGACCGCTTCCAGATTTTCTTTCAGTTCATCGGCAACGGTGGTCTGGGGCGCACTCTCACTGTCCTTTTTGTGGTTTTCCCGAATATCCCGGATAATAAGGTTGAGATCATCCCGTACCATGTGACTGAAATATTCATCATCGCTGATATGTGCGGCTTGCAGCACTTTCAAATGGGGGTCATCTTCGCCGGGGCGATACCGTTCAATGATTTCATGCCGGACGGTATCGACAAGGGCGTTGAGGTTCTGAATCTGCATGGTGGCAATCCCATCCACATAAATCTCAATGTCCGCAAGAAACTTGATAAAGTCCTTATGGGTGGCAAGTTCGCAGAGCAGACGGTTGTTAATCCGACCGTTTTTCAGAAGTGCCACCATTTCATCGCTCAAATGCAGCTCCCTTAATGGCGTGTTGATCTCCGCCCG
>NZ_QUES01000025.1:0-39390 GCF_003478085.1 Eisenbergiella sp. OF01-20
TGCAGGGCAGCAGGCCGCACAGGGAAGCAGGGCCGGGGGACGCCATACTTTTTATCTACACCCTATTTGTACTTACCACTTGTTTTTTACAGTATGTGATGTTAGTATGTCTGTATACATACACAAAAGAGAATACAGAATGATAGAGGCGCGGGCTTTATCAGTACCAGGCGGGCAAGGGAGCAGGACAGCCGTCCGCAGGGGAAAGGAAAGACCGCCGAAGAGAACGTCCCCGGTCCGGGGGATTTTCTCTGGGGCACGGCAGAATATGCCGTGCACTGTCACAAGAATGTGGAGCGCTATCTGGGATAATAGCTTTGAGAAAGCAGAAGACCGTGAATGTGTTTTGGCAGCGCCGCATTCAGGGTCTTTTTTGTGTGGAAAAGCAACCTGCTGCAGAGGGGAAAGAGAGGAGTTTGTTGTATGAAGAAATCGGGAAAGAAAATAACCAGAGGAGTGGTGCTGATGCTGTTTTTGACAGCGATGGCATCCATGACGGTTCTGGCGGCAGACGGGGAAGCGCCGGCTCCGGCCATGTACGCAACCTTTGCATCGCTGGTGCCGCCCGTTGTGGCAATTGTGCTGGCACTGATTACCAAGGAAGTATACAGTTCCCTGTTTGTGGGAATCCTGGTTGGCGGTCTGTTTTATTCCGGCTTCCGGTTTGAAGGCACGGTTACCCATATTTTCCAAAACGGGTTTATTGCGGTGCTTTCGGATGGTTATAATGTGGGGATTCTGATATTCCTTGTGATATTAGGGGCCATGGTGAGCCTGATGAACCGTGCGGGAGGATCCGCTGCCTTCGGGCGCTGGGCCAGGGAGAAAATCAAAAGCCGGGAAGGTGCGCAAATTTCCACCATTGTACTGGGAGTGCTGATTTTTATTGATGATTATTTTAACTGCCTCACTGTGGGAAGCGTAATGCGTCCTGTGACGGACAGGCATAATGTATCCAGGGCAAAGCTGGCTTATCTGATTGACGCTACGGCGGCGCCCGTATGCATTATTGCGCCGATTTCATCCTGGGCGGCGGCAGTTACCGGTTTTGTGGAGGGGGAAGATGGGTTCTCTATCTTTATCCGGGCCATTCCCTATAATTTTTATGCGCTGCTCACCATTGCCATGATGATTATCCTGGTGGTTATGAAGTTTGACTACGGTCCGATGGCGGATCATGAAAGAAATGCGAAGAACGGGGATCTTTTCTCATCCGGCAAAAAAGAAGAAAAAGAGGCGGAGCCGGATACTGCTAATCCCATAGGGAAAGTAGTGGATCTGGTAGTTCCTATTATCATATTGATCCTTTGCTGTATTATCGGAATGATATATACGGGCGGCTTCTTTGCAGGAGCCGGTTTCATTACGGCCTTTTCCAACAGTGATGCTTCGGTGGGCCTGGCGCTGGGAAGCTTTTTTGCCATGGTTATTACCATTCTTTTTTACTGTGTCCGCAAAGTCCTGGGCTTTACAGATTGTATGGCCTGCCTGCCGTCCGGATTTAAGGCTATGGTGCCGGCGATCCTGATTCTCACCTTTGCCTGGACGCTTAAATCGATGACGGACAGCCTGGGAGCAGCCGTGTTCGTGGCAGAAGCGGTAAAACAGGCCGCAGGAGGACTGATGAACCTGCTTCCGGCTATTATATTCCTGGTAGGCTGTTTTTTGGCTTTTGCCACAGGTACGAGCTGGGGGACCTTCGGCATCCTGATTCCTATCGTCGTTGCCGTATTTGAAAAGTCTGATCCCCAGCTGATGATTATATCCATCGCTGCATGCATGGCCGGCGCCGTATGCGGCGACCACTGCTCCCCCATATCGGACACCACTATTATGGCTTCCGCAGGAGCGCAGTGCGACCATGTTAATCACGTAACAACCCAGCTGCCTTATGTGATCACCGTGGCGGCCGTATCCTTTGTGACCTATCTTCTGGCGGGATTTGTGAAAAGTGCATGGATAACGCTGCCGATAGGGCTGGCTATGCTGACAGGCGTGCTTCTTGTGATAAAAGAGCGGCAGAGAGAGAATGCCATGTAACCGCTCTTGCAGCAGTTTCTATATAATAGGAAGAAACCGTACACTGCCGTCCTGACAAAAAGAACCATTTTTGTCCTGCGGCATCCCCTCCCCTGTTCTCCCCTGCGCCGCAGCCCCGGGGAGAACAGGGGAGGGCACAGGACACAAGAGGCTGTCTGCACTGTTACCTGTTACAAAAAAAATTATTTTTTTAAGAAAAAAAGCTTGCAACTTCAGGAAAATACCAGTATAATAACAAATGCTGTGACATGATAGCGATGAAGCGTGAGGTTGCTGCTGAATTAGCAGGTTTTCCGTGGAGCGAATGTCAAGTTAGGAAACTGACGACAAGTCACTGTACAAGCAATGAAGTCTGTTATTTAACAGAAACAACCGCGTGAAAAGTCCTGAAGGAACGGGATGAGGTTCCAACAGTCGCAGACGTATTGATACGTCAAAATTTAGGACACACACGGGAGAGTGTACAGTCACCGCTTGTCGTACTTCAACAAAAAGTGCGAAAAGGAGGCGACTTTTTTTATGGCAAATCAGGTAATGAGAATTACATTGAAAGCTTATGACCATCAGCTCGTTGATGCGTCTGCCAAGAAAATCATCGAAACAGTTAAGAAGAACGGAGCACAGGTGAGCGGACCTGTACCGCTTCCTACTAAGAAGGAAGTGGTTACGATTCTGAGGGCCGTACACAAGTACAAAGACTCCAGAGAACAGTTTGAGCAGAGAACCCACAAGAGACTGATTGATATCATCGCTCCTACCAACAAAACGGTAGATGCTCTGCAGAGACTGGAAATGCCTGCCGGTGTTTACATCGACATCAAAATGAAAACCAAATAATCAACACAACAAACCTCTACAAAGACGTATGAATGGTGTCCGGGAGGAGAACAGCAGCGCCGGAAAACGGTGCAGGCGTTCTTCAGGCAGCCTGCAGGACAGGATGCTTCGGCTCGGCGGCGCCGAGACTATTCCGCTATGTAGAAAACAAGGAGGTAAAATTCATGAACAAAGCGATTTTAGCCACTAAAGTCGGAATGACACAGATTTTCAATGAAGATGGTTCCCTGATTCCGGTAACCGTACTTCAGGCCGGCCCCTGCGTGGTAACCCAGGTCAAGACAGTTGACAACGACGGTTACAGCGCCGTACAGGTTGGATTCGTAGACAAAAAAGAAAGAACAGTCAACAAAGACAAGGGCGGCAAGAAAGAAGTTATTCACAGACATGGTGTTAATAAGGCTCAGAAGGGCCACTTCGATAAAGCCGGAGTTTCCTGCAAGAGATATGTAAGGGAATTCAAATTTGACAACGCATCCGAATATGCACCGGCTCAGGAAATCAAAGCTGATATCTTCGCTGCCGGAGATAAAGTGGATGCAACCGCTATTTCCAAAGGTAAAGGATTCCAGGGCGCTATTAAGAGACATGGCCAGCACAGAGGACCTATGGCTCACGGTTCCAAATTCCATCGTCATCAGGGTTCTAATGGTGCATGCTCCTCACCGAGCCGTGTATTTAAGGGAAAAGGAATGCCTGGACATATGGGCTGCGTAAAGGTTACCGTTCAGAACCTGGAAGTTGTAAGGGTTGATGCGGGGAACAACCTGCTTTTGGTAAAAGGCGCAGTACCGGGCCCTAAGAAAGCACTGGTAACTATTAAAGAAACCACAAGAATGGATGCTTAAATTAGGGGTGAAAGGAGGAACTAACAATGGCTAACGTAGCTGTTTATAATATGGAAGGCAAGGAAGTCGGAACACTTGACTTGAGCGATGCAGTATTCGGTGTGGAAGTGAATGAGCACCTGGTACACATGGCAGTTGTTCAGCAGCTTGCCAACAAGCGTCAGGGAACACAGAAGGCAAAGACCCGTTCTGAAGTTTCCGGAGGCGGCAGAAAACCTTGGAGACAGAAAGGAACCGGTCATGCAAGACAGGGTTCAACCAGATCTCCTCAGTGGACCGGCGGCGGTGTGGTATTCGCTCCCGTGCCGAGAGATTATTCCTTCAAGCTTAACAAGAAGGAAAAGAGAGCTGCTCTCAAATCTGCATTAACCAGCAGAGTACAGGAAAACAAGCTCATCGTTGTGGATGAACTGAAGTTTGACGAAATCAAGACAA
Source organism: Eisenbergiella sp. OF01-20 (assembly GCF_003478085.1). Classification (NCBI taxonomy): domain Bacteria; kingdom Bacillati; phylum Bacillota; class Clostridia; order Lachnospirales; family Lachnospiraceae; genus Eisenbergiella; species Eisenbergiella sp. OF01-20. The sequence continues at coordinate 4,161 of NZ_QUES01000025.1, forward strand.
AGAACTTCAAGCAGGTTATGGATAACCTGAAAGTGAACAAAGGTCTTGTAATCATTAATGAAAATGATAAGAATGTGGTAATGAGCGCTAAGAACATGCCCACCGTCAATACAACACTGACAAGCACTTTGAATGTATATGATGTAATGAAGGCCGGCACCGTAGTTCTTACCAAGGATGCTGTTAAGACTATCGAGGAGGTGTACGCATAATGGCTGACGTAAAATATTATGATGTCATCCTCAAACCCGTCATCACTGAGAAGAGCATGGCTGGTATGGGAGATAAGAAATATACTTTCCTTGTTCATCCGGAAGCAAACAAATCCCAGATCAAAGAAGCTGTGGAGAAGATGTTCGAAGGAACCAAGGTTAAGAGCGTAAATACACAGAACTGTGAAGGCAAGAACAGAAGACGCGGAATGGTCGTTGGAAAGACTGCAAAGACCAAGAAAGCGGTTGTTCAGCTGACAGCCGACAGCAAAGATATCGAAATCTTCGCCGGCCTGTAGGATACGCGGATGCAGGTACCTGCTGTACTTGCATCGGGAGACACACGGTACGGTTTAACCCTTCCGTTTCTCCTGCTAAGTGCAAATCAAGCACGACAATAAATGATGAAGAAAAGGAGACAAAATCATGGGAATTAAGACATACAACCCATATACACCTTCCAGAAGAAATATGACTGGTTCCGATTTCGCTGAGATTACAAAGTCAACTCCGGAAAAGAGCCTCTGCGTATCTCTGAAGAAGAATGCCGGCCGTAACAATCAGGGTAAAATCACCGTCAGACATCGCGGCGGCGGAAACAGAAGAAAATACAGAGTTATCGATTTCAAGAGATATAAAGATGATGTTCCGGCAACTGTAATCGGTATCGAATACGATCCCAACAGAACCGCAAACATCGCACTGATCTGCTATGCAGACGGTGAGAAGGCTTACATCCTGGCTCCCGAAGGACTTAAGGATGGCATGAAAATCATGAACGGCCCTCACGCAGAAGTAAGAATCGGTAATTGCCTTCCTTTATCTGAGATTCCTGTTGGTACCCAGGTACACAACATTGAATTATATCCCGGCAAAGGCGGTCAGCTGGTTCGTTCCGCTGGTAACGGCGCACAGCTGATGGCTAAAGAAGGAAAATATGCAACGCTGAGACTTCCCTCCGGTGAAATGAGAATGGTACCCGTTATCTGCCGCGCAACCGTTGGTGTTGTTGGCAACGGCGACCACAACCTGATCAACATTGGTAAAGCAGGACGTACACGCCACATGGGAATCCGTCCCACTGTCCGCGGTTCCGTTATGAACCCCAATGACCATCCTCATGGTGGTGGTGAAGGTAAGACCGGTATTGGTCGTCCGGGCCCGAGTACTCCTTGGGGCAAACCTGCACTCGGCTTGAAGACACGTAAGAAGAAGAAAGCGTCCAACAAGCTGATTGTAAGAAGAAGAGACGGTAAGGCTATTAAATAAGGAGGAAAGAATCAATGGCTAGATCACTGAAAAAAGGACCGTTTGCTGATGCAAGCATCCTCAAGAAAGTAGATGCAATGAACGCTGCCGGACAGAAACAGGTTATCAAGACCTGGTCCCGTCGTTCTACAATCTTCCCGTCCTTTGTTGGACACACAATTGCTGTCCATGACGGGAGAAAACATGTGCCTGTATATGTAACAGAAGATATGGTCGGACACAAGCTGGGTGAGTTTGTTGCCACCAGAACCTATAGAGGACATGGAAAAGACGAAAAGAAATCCAAACTGAGATAATTGAAAGGAGGTTTTATCCATGGCAAGAGGACACAGAACTCAAATAAAGAGAGAAAGAAATGCAAATAAAGATACAAGACCTTCTGCAAAGTTATCATACGCAAGGGTTTCTGTACAGAAAGCATGCTTCGTACTGGATGCCATCAGAGGCAAAGACGTAACGACAGCACTGGCTATCCTGGAATACAATCCCAGATATGCATCCAGCCTGATTAAGAAGTTACTCGAATCTGCAATTGCAAACGCTGAAAACAACCTGGGGTTGAATAAAGATAACCTGTATGTTGCACAGTGCTTTGCAAACAAAGGACCTACAATGAAGAGAGTACATCCCAGGGCACAGGGAAGGGCTTACAGAATCGAAAAGAGAATGAGCCACATTACTTTGGTGCTGGATGAGAAATAATCCGAGGAAGGAATTGTCCCTGACGGGGCAAACGTGAAAGGAGAAAATATGGGACAGAAAGTTAATCCTCATGGCTTAAGAGTCGGCGTCATCAAAGATTGGGACTCCAGATGGTATGCAGACGCTGAGTTTTCAGACTTTTTAGTAGAAGATTACAACATCAGAAAATATTTAAAGAAAAAACTTTACAGCGCCGGTGTTTCCAAGATTGAAATCGAAAGAGCATCCGACAGAGTAAAGGTTATCATCTACACAGCCAAGCCGGGTGTTGTTATCGGCAAGGGCGGTGCGGAAATCGAAGTTACCAAGAAAGAGCTGTCCAAGCTGACAGACAAGAAAGTTCTTGTTGACATCAAAGAAATCAAGAGACCTGACAGGGATGCACAGCTGGTTGCAGAGAACATTGCCCAGCAGCTGGAAAACCGTGTATCTTTCAGAAGAGCTATGAAATCCTGCATGGGCAGAACCATGAAGGCTGGTGCGCTGGGTATTAAAGCAGCATGTGCAGGCCGTCTTGGCGGAGCAGATATGGCCCGTACCGAATTCTACAGTGAAGGAACCATCCCGCTTCAGACACTGAGAGCTGATATCGATTACGGTTTTGCGGAAGCAGATACCACATACGGTAAAGTTGGTGTTAAAGTATGGATCTACAAGGGCGAAATACTTCCTGCGAAAGGAAACAAGGAAGGGAGCGATAAATAATGTTAATGCCTAAAAGAGTTAAACGTCGTAAACAGTTCCGCGGTTCTATGGCAGGCAAAGCAATGCGCGGCAACACTATCACTTACGGTGAATACGGTTTGGTTGCAACAGAACCCTGCTGGATTAAATCCAATCAGATTGAAGCAGCCCGTATCGCGCTTACACGTTATACAAAACGTACCGGTAAAGTTTGGATTAAGATTTTCCCTGACAAACCAGTAACAGCAAAACCAGCAGAAACACGTATGGGTTCCGGTAAAGGTACTCTGGAATACTGGGTAGCAGTTGTTAAGCCCGGACGTGTAATGTTCGAAATTGCAGGAGTTCCTGAGGAGTCCGCAAAAGAAGCATTACGTCTTGCTATGCATAAGCTTCCTTGTAAATGTAAAGTTGTTTCTAAGGCAGATTTGGAAGGCGGTGTATCAAATGAAAACTAAACAGTATGTTGAAGATTTAAAGAAAAAATCCGACGCTGATTTAGCACAGGAACTGGTAAATGCTAAAAAAGAACTTTTCAATTTGAGATTCCAGAACGCAACAAATCAGCTTGATAACACGGCAAGAATCAAAGAGGTAAGGAAGAATATCGCTAGAATCCAGACCCTCATTACTGAAAAAGCCAAGGCTTCTCAGTAAGCCGTTACCATTCCAGAAAGGAGCACATCAACGTGGAAGAAAGAAATCTGAGGAAAACACGTACTGGTAAAGTCGTTAGTAATAAAATGCAGAAAACTATCGTTGTTGCTGTAGAAGATCATGTAAGACATCCTCTTTATGGCAAAATCGTTAAGAGAACCTACAAGCTGAAAGCTCATGATGAGAACAACGATTGCAACATCGGCGATACCGTTAAAGTTATGGAAACAAGACCGCTCTCCAAAGATAAGAGATGGAGACTTGTGGAAATTATCGAAAGAGCAAAATAAATAGCGTTATTTCTAACGTTTGCAATAATTTGGAATACAGGTTCTGCTCCCAATAAAACGGGTATGAATCTGGTTGGAAGGAGAATTAGCATGATTCAACAGGAAAGCAGATTGAAAGTTGCTGATAATACCGGTGCAAAAGAGCTCCTGTGCATCAGAGTTATGGGTGGCTCCACAAGACGGTATGCGAATATCGGCGATGTTATCGTTGCCACCGTCAAAGATGCAACACCAGGCGGCGTTGTAAAAAAAGGTGACGTGGTAAAAGCTGTTGTTGTACGTACGGTAAAAGGCGCTCGTCGTAAAGACGGTTCTTATATCAAATTTGACGAAAATGCTGCTGTAATCATCAAAGATGACAAGACTCCCAAAGGAACCCGTATCTTTGGGCCGGTAGCAAGAGAGCTTCGTGAGAAACAGTTTATGAAAATTGTATCTCTGGCTCCCGAAGTATTATAGGAGGTGCCCTATGTCAACAATGAAAATTAAAAAAGGCGATACTGTTAAGGTAATCGCCGGTAAGGATAAGGACAAAGAAGGAAAAGTTCTTTCCGTAGATAAGAAGAACGGCAAAGTGGTTGTTGAAGGCGTGAACATGGTAACCAAGCATGCGAAACCGTCTGCAGCAGACCAGAACGGCGGAATTATTCAAAAAGAAGCTGCGCTTGATATGTCCAACGTAATGTATGTCTACAAAGGAAAGCCGACCAGAATCGGTTTCAAAGTTGAAAATGACAAGAAAGTACGTTTTGCTAAATCAACCGGCGACGTAATTGATTAATTCTAAGGAAGGAGGCCGTAAACGTGAGCAGACTGAAAGACATTTACAATGATACAATTGTAGAGGCAATGACTAAGAAGTTCGGATATAAAAATGTTATGGAAGTTCCGAAGCTGGATAAAATCGTCATCAACATGGGTGTTGGCGAAGCAAAGGACAATGCAAAGGCTCTGGAATCCGCTGTGAAGGACCTTGAAACAATCACAGGACAGCATGTAGTACTTACAAAGGCGAAGAACTCCATCGCTAACTTCAAAATCAGGGAAGGTATGGCAATCGGATGTAAAACAACCCTTCGTGGTGAGAAAATGTATGATTTCCTGGATCGTCTTGTAAACCTGGCACTTCCCCGTGTACGTGACTTCAGGGGCGTTAATCCTGATGCATTCGACGGCAGGGGAAATTATGCGCTGGGCATTAAAGAACAGCTTATTTTCCCTGAAATCGAATACGATAAGGTTGACAAAGTAAGAGGTATGGATGTTATCATCGTTACTACTGCAAAGACTGACGAAGAGGCACGTGAATTACTGAGATTATTCAACATGCCTTTTGAGAAATAAGGAGGTTCATTCATGGCTAAAACAGCAATGAAGATTAAACAGCAGCGTAAACCGAAATTCTCCACAAGAGAATATACCCGTTGCAAAATCTGTGGTCGTCCACATTCAGTGTTGAGAAAATACGGAATCTGCAGAATCTGCTTCCGTGAACTGGCATATAAAGGACAGATCCCCGGCGTAAAGAAAGCAAGTTGGTAAGAAGGAGGCAATTCAAATGACAATGAGCGATCCGATTGCAGATATGCTTACAAGAATCCGTAATGCAAATACTGCAAAACATGATACCGTAGATGTACCTTCATCCAAAATGAAACTGGCTATCGCGCAGATTCTGCTGGAAGAGGGATACATTAAGAAATATGACATTCTGGATGACGGTGCTTTCAAGACCATCCATATCACTTTGAAATATGGAGAAGACAAGAATCACAAGATCATCACAGGCTTAAAGAGAATTTCCAAACCTGGTCTCCGTGTATACGCAGGCAAGGAAGAACTTCCCAAGGTTCTGGGTGGTCTTGGCATTGCCATCATCTCTAGCAACCAGGGCGTTATCACAGATAAGAAGGCAAGAGAGCTTCAGGTAGGCGGCGAAGTACTGGCATTTGTTTGGTAATAACGGCGGACTTCGTTTACTGTAGGTTTAGACAAATATTTAAGGAGGTACGGGCATGTCACGTATAGGAAGAATGCCAATCGCGGTTCCCGCAGGCGTTACTGTGGAAATTGCAGAAAATAATAAAGTGACTGTAAAAGGTCCTAAGGGCACACTTGAAAGAGTGCTCCCTGCAGAAATGGAAATCAAGATGGAAGGAAACGAAATCGTGGTTTCCAGACCTAATGATTTAAAGAAAATGAAATCCCTGCATGGTCTGACAAGAACACTCATCAACAACATGGTTGTTGGTGTTACCCAAGGCTACGAGAAGAAGCTTGAAGTAAACGGTGTTGGTTACAGAGCAGCAAAATCCGGCAACAAATTAACCTTATCTTTAGGTTATTCCCACCCGGTGGAGATGGAAGATCCGGAAGGACTGGAAACAGTTCTGGAAGGCCAGAACATCATCATCGTTAAAGGTATCGATAAAGAAAAAGTTGGCCAATTCGCAGCTGAAATCAGAGACAAGAGAAGACCGGAGCCTTATAAGGGCAAGGGTATCAAGTATGCTGATGAGACAATCAGACGTAAAGTTGGTAAGACTGGTAAGAAATAGATAAGGAGAGTGTAAGAATGGTTAACAAGAAATCAAGACAAGAAGTTCGTTTGAACAAGCATAGAAAACAACGTAACCGTTTCAGCGGCACTGCTTCCCGTCCGCGTCTTGCTGTGTTCAGAAGTAATAATCATATGTATGCTCAAATTATCGACGATACAGTTGGAAACACCTTGGTTTCCGCTTCTACTCTTGAAAAAGACGTAAAGGCAGAACTGGAAAAAACCAATAACGTTGATGCAGCAGCATATTTGGGAACTGTTATTGCTAAGAGGGCTCAGGAAAAAGGAATCACCACTGTTGTCTTTGACAGAGGCGGCTTCATATACCAGGGTAAAATCGCAGCGTTAGCTGATGCGGCCAGAGAAGCTGGCCTGGAATTCTAGGAAGGGAGAACACATCGTAAATGAGACATACAATCATTGACACAAACAATTTGGAACTCACCGAAAAAGTGGTTTCCATCAAGCGTGTAACTAAGGTTGTAAAGGGTGGTCGTAACTTCCGTTTCACAGCTTTAGTCGTAGTAGGCGACGGTGCTGGCCACGTAGGCGTTGGACTTGGAAAAGCAACGGAAATCCCGGAAGCTATCCGTAAAGGAAAAGAAGACGCTGCCAAGAACCTTATAAAAGTTGCACTGGACGAAAACAACAGTATTACCCATGACTTCCTTGGCAAGTTCGGTTCTGCAACCGTTCTTCTTAAGAAAGCTCCTGATGGTACCGGTGTTATCGCCGGCGGCCCCGTTCGTAACGTATGCGAACTTGCAGGTATTAAAAATATCCGTACGAAGTCTCTTGGTTCCAACAACAAGCAGAACGTCGTACTTGCTACCATCGAAGGCTTAAGCCAGTTAAAGACTCCTGAAGAAGTAGCAGCTAACCGTGGTAAATCTGTTGACGAAATCATGGCTTAAGGAGGAAACTTAAAATGGCAGAAAAAATGTTAAAAATTACATTGGTAAAATCTCCTATCGGTGCGGTTCCCAAGCACAGGGCTACCGTAAAAGCTATGGGACTTACCAAAATGCACAAAACAGTTGAGCTGCCCGACAATGAATCCGTAAGAGGTATGATTCGCCATGTCGGTTATATGCTCAAAGTAGAAGAAGCATAAGAACAGGAGGTGTCAGGAATGGAATTATCAAATTTACAGCCTGCAGAAGGTTCCAAGCACAGCGATAACTTCAGAAGAGGCCGTGGACATGGTTCAGGAAACGGCAAAACTGCTGGTAAGGGACACAAAGGTCAGAAGGCTCGTTCCGGAGCAACAAGACCGGGCTTTGAAGGCGGTCAGATGCCTTTATACAGACGTATTCCTAAGAGGGGCTTTACAAACAGAAACTCGAAGGAAATTGTAGGAATTAACTTAAGCGCTCTGGAAGTTTTTGAAAACGGAACCACCGTTACTGTTGAAACATTACTGGAACAGGGAATCGTTAAAAATCCTAAAGATGGAGTAAAAATCCTCGGAAATGGAGAATTGACCAAAAAACTCGATGTTAAGGCAAATGCTTTCAGCGCATCCGCTAAAGAAAAAATCGAGGCACTTGGTGGAACAGCAGAGGTGATGTAATGCTTACAACACTTAAAAATGCATTTAAAATGAAAGAGCTGAGGAAAAAGATTTTCTACACCTTTGCCATGCTGGTTGTGATCCGTTTAGGATCACAGCTGCCTGTGCCGGGGGTTGACAGGACTTATTTTTCCAGATGGTTTGCGGCGCAGACCGGAGATGCATTTAATTTCTTTGATGCGTTTACCGGCGGTTCCTTCCTGAACATGTCATTGTTTGCGTTGAACATCACGCCGTATATTACATCCTCTATCATTATACAGCTCTTGACCATTGCCATACCGAAGCTTGAGGAAATGCAGAAGGACGGAGAGGACGGCCGTAAAAAGCTGACCGCAATCACCAGATATGTTACGGTAGGTCTGGCCCTGATTGAGTCCACTGCCATGGCAATCGGCTTCGGCAGAAGCGGGCTGCTGGAAAACTTCAATGCATTGAATGTAATTACAGTAGTTGCAGCGCTCACCGCAGGAAGTGCTTTCCTGATGTGGATTGGCGAAAGAATTACTGAAAACGGTGTAGGTAATGGTATATCAATTGTTTTGACCATCAATATTGTGTCCAGAATGCCTCAGGATCTGGCCGGACTTTACAACCAGTTTGTAAAAGGAAAGCCGGTTGCAACCGCTGTTCTGGCGGCGCTTATTATCCTGGCGGTGATTGTGGCTATGGTCATTCTGGTTATTATCTTAAACGATGCGACCAGAAAAATCCCGGTGCAGTATGCGAAGAAGGTGCAGGGACGGAAGATGGTGGGCGGACAGTCCTCCAACATTCCGCTGAAGGTAAATACCGCAGGCGTAATCCCTGTTATTTTTGCATCCTCCATCATGCAGTTCCCGGTTATTATCTGTCAGCTTCTTGGGGTTAGCGGAACGGGAGTCTGGGGCCATATTCTGAAAGGATTAAGCTCAAATAACTGGTGCAAGCCGAGCGAGCCGATTTATTCCATCGGTCTTGTTGTATATATTATTCTGGTAATCTTTTTTGCTTATTTCTATACATCGATTACCTTCAATCCTCTTGAGATTGCGAATAATATGAAAAAGCAGGGCGGTTTTATACCCGGTATCAGACCCGGTAAGCCTACCAGCGACTATCTCAACAGAATTCTGAACTACATCATTTTTATCGGCGCATGCGGCCTGACAATAGTCTGCGTACTGCCATTTGTATTCAACGGTATTTTCGGCGCGAATGTTTCCTTTGGCGGAACGAGCCTTATTATCGTTGTCAGTGTAGTCCTGGAAACTCTGAAGCAGATTGAATCCCTGATGCTTGTCCGGAATTACAAAGGCTTTTTGAACGATTAATATTATAAACTTACGATAATTGGGACAGAACATTTGTTTTGTCCCAAAATGCGATATCCTTCAAAGCGGAGAAAATGCTATGAAAATTATTATGTTGGGCGCTCCTGGCGCCGGTAAAGGAACCCAGGCTAAAATGATCGCTGACAAATACGGGGTTCCCCATATCTCCACAGGAGATATTTTCAGGGCGAATATCAAGAACGGTACGGAGCTTGGAAAAGAAGCAAAGGGCTACATGGACAAAGGGCTTCTGGTGCCCGATGAGCTTACGGTCCGCCTTCTTCTGGACAGAGTTGCCCAGGAGGATTGCAGCGGCGGGTATGTGCTGGATGGATTCCCGAGAACCATTCCTCAGGCCGAGGTGCTTGACAGCGAACTCGCCAAGCTGGGTGAGAGCGTTGATGCAGCGGTGGATGTGGATGTGCCGGATGAAAATATCATTAACAGGATGTCAGGCAGACGTGCCTGCCTAAGCTGCGGCGCAACCTATCACATTGTAAACATTCCGTCCAAAAAAGAAGGAATTTGTGATGTATGCGGCAGCAGCCTGGTATGCAGAGAAGATGATCAGCCTGAAACAGTGAAAAACCGTTTGCAGGTTTATCATGAACAGACACAGCCTCTGATTGCGTATTATGAAGCCAAAGGCGTGCTGAGAACAGTTGACGGAACCCTTCCTATGGCAGAGGTTTTTGAAGCAATTGTAAAAATCCTTGGTTAAGGATTGCGGCCTTCGGAGGTTATTTGTATGGCAGTGACCATTAAATCTGCAAGAGAAATTGAATTAATGCGGGAAGCCGGAAAGATATTGGCGGAGGTTCATGAAGAACTGGGCGCCTTTATCCGTCCCGGCATTTCCACGCTGGACATTGATATGCTGGGCGAAAAATTAATACGCAGCCGCGGCTGCACACCCAACTTTCTGAATTATCAGGGATATCCGGCATCTATTTGTGTTTCTGTGAATAATGAAGTAGTCCATGGCATTCCCAACGGTAACCACATCCTTAAGGAAGGCGATATAGTCAGCCTGGACGCCGGGCTTATTTATAAGGGCTATCATTCCGATGCGGCAAGGACCCATGCGGTGGGGACCATAAGCGAGGATGCGGCAAAACTGATTTCGGTGACGAAGCAGAGCTTTTTTGTGGGAATCAAACAGGCCAGGGAAGGTAACCATCTGTTTGATATTTCCGCTGCTATTGATGATTATGTGAGCCAGTTCGGTTACGGCATTGTCCATGATCTGGTTGGACACGGCATCGGTACCAGCCTGCATGAGGATCCGCAGATTCCGAACTTCAGACAGAAACGCAGAGGCGTAAGGCTGCAGGCCGGCATGACACTGGCGGTGGAACCGATGATCAATATGGGAGACTGGCCGGTGGAGTGGATGGACGATGGATGGACTGTTGTGACAAAGGATGGATCCCTGTCCGCCCACTATGAAAATACGATTCTGATAACAGACGGTGAACCGGATATTCTCACAATCTGGGAATGAGGAAATGTATGACAGGAAAACTGGCGCTCTCAAAAGCAGGGCATGACAAGAATACGCTTTATCTGATTATGAAAGAAGAACAGGAAACGGTATATCTGACGGACGGCTGCGGCAGGGATATACGGCATCCGAAGAAGAAAAACAAGAAGCATATCCAGTTAATAAATGCCGGGATCTCCCGGGAAGAGCTGGAGAAGTATCTTGCAAACCCGGCCTGGGGAAATAATCAGATCAGAGAGAGAATCAATCGTTACACCAGCCGGGAAGATTCCCCGGACAAATCCTTAGGATAATGATAATTGGAAACAGAAAGGAAACAAAGTATGTCGAAAGCAGATGTAATTGAAATCGAAGGAACCGTAGTAGAAAAGTTGCCTAACACCATGTTTCAGGTGGAGTTGGAGAACGGGCACAGAGTGCTTGCACATATCAGCGGAAAGCTGAGACAGAACTTTATCCGTATCCTTCCGGGAGATAAGGTTACGCTGGAACTCTCCCCTTATGATTTGAGCAAGGGACGCATTATTTGGAGAGACAAGTAAAAAACGGGCTTTTCTGCAGGAAAAGTGAGTGAAAGGCTTGCATTACCCGTTTTTGCATGTTATAATTTAAAACGGTCTTTTTTGAAAGGAGGTTTAACATGAAAGTTAGATCATCAGTAAAACCGATTTGCGAAAAGTGCAAAGTTATCAAGAGAAAGGGCGCGATCAGAATTATCTGTGAGAACCCTAAACACAAACAGAGACAGGGCTGATCCTTGTCGTTCCATTCAGGCGGCATCAGTACCGTTCTTGAGGACGGTGCTTGGAAATAATTGAACGTAAGGCAATTCGTGTTGGAGTACGGCAGCTCTGCAGGCGCCGTATGGTTTCTTACATGGGTTTACGGGAGATTACTTTTTGATACCGAAAATTAGGGTGCGCAGCATCCTCAGTATCCTTTTTCGGATACCGGAGTATCGGAAAGGCCGGATGGGTGTCCGGCTGGGCAAGCGAGGATATGGCTCTCGCTGCGACTGCTCCGCAGTCGCTCGAAAAACAAAGCAAATCTCCGATTTGATTTGTTTTTCCTGTTAGTACGCCCCAGTCAATTAGTAACTATTATTAATACGATTTGATCGTATGCACAGGGTGTGATACACCAGGAAGCGTGTGGACGCGGAAGGGGTGGAGTCTGCCTTGTGTAATTGCGCGTTAAATACTTATTGTAAAGACCAGGTATTTCGGGCGCGCAGTGAAGAAACGCGCATCCCGGCAAAACGCCGGGCGGATGTGGCGCGAAAGGAAAACGGAGGAAACGTAAATGGCTCGTATTGCAGGTATTGACTTACCAAGAGAAAAACGTGTGGAGATCGGACTTACCTATATCTATGGTATCGGTAGGCCGAGCGCAACAAAAATCTGCGCAAAGGCAAATGTCAACCCTGACACCCGTGTAAGGGAGCTGACGGATGATGAGGTAAAGAGACTCAGCGCTGTCATCGACGAATCAATGACTGTGGAAGGTGATCTGAGAAGAGAAATCGCTCTGAACATCAAGAGATTACAGGAAATCGGATGCTATAGGGGTATCCGTCACAGAAAAGGACTGCCGGTTCGCGGACAGAATACCAAGAACAACGCAAGAACCAGAAAAGGTCCTAAGAGAACAGTTGCAAATAAGAAAAAATAATCTAAATTTATTGAGGAAAGTAGGTTAGTTTAAATGGCTAAGAAAGTTGCGAAAAAAGTAACAAAGAAACGTGTCAGAAAAAACGTTGAACGCGGACAGGCACACATTCAGTCATCTTTCAATAACACAATTGTTACCCTGACAGATACTGAAGGAAATGCTTTAAGCTGGGCAAGCGCCGGCGGTCTGGGCTTTAGAGGTTCAAGGAAATCTACTCCGTACGCAGCACAGATGGCTGCAGAAACAGCTGCAAAGGCAGCTATTCCGCACGGTCTGAAGACTGTAGACGTGTTTGTAAAGGGTCCTGGTTCAGGACGGGAAGCTGCTATCCGTGCGCTTTCTGCATGTGGTCTGGAAGTAACCAGCATCAAGGACGTTACTCCCGTGCCTCACAACGGATGCCGCCCGCCCAAGCGTCGTAGAGTTTAATCAGTAAATGGAGATAACGTTGGAAGAAAGTGCGGCACTGACGCACTGTAAACAATATTTGGAGGAAATCAAAAATGGCAGTAAACAGAACCCCTGTTTTAAAAAGATGCAGATCCCTTGGTCTGGAACCCATGTACCTGGGATACGACAAGAAGTCTAACAGAAGCAACGCAAGAGCAGGCAAGAAGGTAAGTGAATACGGCCTTCAGCTGAGAGAAAAGCAGAAAGCCAAATTCATCTACGGCGTGCTGGAGAAACCTTTCAGAAATTACTATAAGAAAGCCGACAGAATGAAAGGGATGACCGGTACCAATCTGATGACCATTCTTGAAAGCAGACTGGACAGCGTTATCTTCAGGATGGGCTTTGCAAGAACCAGAAGAGAAGCAAGACAGGTAGTAGATCACAAGCATGTACTGGTAAACGGAAAATGCATCAACATTCCTTCTTACCTGGTTAAAGCAGGCGATGTGATTGAAATCAAGGAAAAAGCAAAAGGAATGCAGAGATATAAAGATATCCTCGAAGTTACAGCAGGAAGACTGGTTCCGGAGTGGATGGATGTAGACATCGAAAACTTCAAAGGAACGATTAAGGAACTTCCGGCCAGGGAAATGATTGACGTACCTGTAGACGAAATGCTTATCGTCGAATTGTATTCCAAGTAATTTCTTGTAGCTGGCGTGAACGTTTCAATTAAGAAACTTTTCGTTCGTAAAGGAGGGTATTTGCAGTGTTTGATTTTGAAAGACCCAATATCGAGGTTGCTGAAATCTCTGAGGACAAGAAATACGGCAAATTCGTTGTAGAACCGCTGGAAAGAGGTTACGGTATTACACTGGGCAATTCCCTGAGAAGAATTATGCTTTCTTCTCTGCCGGGTGCGGCTGTAAGCCAGGTGAAAATTGAAGGCGTGCTGCATGAATTCAGCTCGATTCCTGGTGTTAAGGAAGATGTGACTGAAATCATCATGAACATCAAGAGTCTGGCAATCAAGAATAACAGCGAAACCAATGAACCTAAGACCGCTTATATCGAATTCGAAGGCGAAGGTGTTGTCCGTGCTTCAGATATTCAGGCAGATCAGGATATTGAGATTCTTAATCCCGACCTGGTAATTGCTACCTTAAGCGGCGGCAAGGAAAGCAAGCTGTACATGGAACTGACCATTACCAAGGGACGTGGATATGTCAGCGCGGAGAAGAACAAGAGCGAAGACCTGCCTATCGGCGTAATCGCAATTGATTCCATCTATACTCCGGTAGAAAGAGTGAACATGGCTGTTGCCAATACCCGTGTCGGCCAGGTGACTGACTTTGACAAACTGACACTGGATGTATATACCAACGGTACTCTGGCTCCGGATGAAGCTGTCAGCCTTGCTGCAAAAGTACTCAGTGAACATTTAAGCCTTTTTATTGACCTTTCTGAAAATGCCAAAACCGCTGAGGTTATGGTAGAGAAGGAAGATGATGAGAAAGAAAAAGTATTAGAAATGAGCATCGACGAACTTGAGTTGTCTGTTCGTTCCTATAACTGCTTAAAACGTGCTGGTATCAATACGGTAGAAGAATTGACCAACAAGACTTCAGAAGATATGATGAAGGTCCGTAACCTGGGCCGTAAGTCACTGGAAGAGGTTCTTGCGAAATTAAAGGAACTGGGGCTTCAGCTGAATCCCAGCGATGAAATAAACGTATAACAAGCTGTAACCGTGAAGGTACGGAATAGTTATGATATACTCAAAATCTGTATGGGCATTTCCGGTAAGTCCGATGTGCGCGGAGATGTTGGAGTGTCTCAGGGTGCATAAGCACTTTGGGGCGCAAGGTCACCTGGAGTTGAAAGGTCACCTGCAGATGACCTGTAGCATGATTGGCCGCGGCGGCTGCTTCAGGGCGGCTGTCCGCTAGTATAAGCATCCGGTAAGTAAGTCCGATGAGCGTGGCCGGATGTACCAAGAATGAAAGAGAGATTAATAAAATGGCAAAATACAGAAAATTAGGAAAAACTTCTGATCAGAGAAAGGCTCTGCTGAGAAACCAGGTAACGAACCTGTTATATCATGGAAAAATCGTTACGACTGAAGCAAGAGCTAAGGAAGTACGTAAAATCGCGGAAGGCATCATTGCGATGGGCGTGAAAGAAAAAGATAATTTCGAAACCGTTAAGGTTACCGCAAAGGTTGCCAGAAAAGACAAAGACGGCAAGAGAGTAAAAGAAACCGTAGACGGAAAGAAAGTTACCGTTTATGATGAAGTGGAAAAGGAAATCAAGAAGGATATGCCCAGCAGGCTTCATGCCAGAAGGCAGATGCTGAAAGTTCTGTATCCGATTACCGAGGTTCCCACCACTGCAGCCGGACGTAAGAAAGGCACCAAGAAGGTAGATATGCCTGCCAGAATCTTCGATGAAATCGCTCCCAAGTATGTGGATCGTAAGGGTGGATATACCCGTATCATCAAGATTGGACAGAGAAAAGGCGACGGAGCAATGGAAGTTGTTCTTGAGCTGGTATAAGATAGAGTTAAGAAAGCAGTAATGCTTTCCTTTATAGAAAAGACATCCCCTGCGGAAGGAATTCCGCGGACGGATGTCTTTTTTTATCAAGAAAAAGGAAGCAGGAATTCCATGTTTACTCCTGATTTCCCATATGGGGGGACTCGTCAGGCTCCAGCCAGCCTGCATATTCGATAATGGAAGGGATTTCACCCGGTTTTCTTCCACGCAGGGTCTGCATACGGTATTCCTTGGGAGGAACCTTCATCATCTGATTAAACAGCCGGTTAAAATTGCTTAGGGTACTGAAACCTGTCATTACTGAAATGGTGAGGATAGTATGGTTGGTATTCCTGAGCAGATTGCATGCGTTCATAATCCGGATGGTATTCAGGTAGGTAAGCGGTGTCGTGTGCATAACGGACTGAAAACATCTCCGGAAATGGGTGGGGCTCATATGGCAGAGTTCCGCCAGACGGTCCACAGGAAATTTATTCATGTAATTATCTTCGATAAAATCCAGCGCCGGCGTGATATTCATTGAATTATTGCCGAAACATGGTGGATTTTGCCAGGGGGGGGGGTATTTTCAGATTGTATATTATGCATCTCCGGGTTTTGGAAACGGATGATTTCCATATATAAAGCGAACAGATAGCTTTTCGCCAGCATACGGTCCGGTTCCTCTGCGGAAAGCTCCTCCACCGCGGCATCCGCAAGCAGAGGGATCCGCCGGGAGAGGCCTGCCGGTATCAGGTATTTATGAACATCGTCACAGATCATGCTGTAGCTGAAATCGGGAGGCAGCATATCCCGGAACAGCTGACGCGGATCAAAAAACAGGTAGGACCATCTGCTTTTGGTGCAGGGGGCCGAGTAAGTGGTGTGAGGGATATTCCGGGGAATACAGGTAACATCTCCCTCTGAAAACGGCATAGTCATAGCGTTGCAGAATTCCAGGATTCCGCTCCTGGAATGGCAGATACCTACCTCCAGACAATTATGAAAATGCAGATGTTCGCTTTTGACATCGGATATCTTCCAGTTATCACCGGTAAGAAGAAGTACCGGAAAACTGGATGGAAGGTAATAATTTCTGTATTCAATGACCGGCTTTGGCTTTTTTATCGACATAATACATTTCCTCCCGGAAAAGCAGATAACCTGTTTCTTTTGAAAGCAGTATAACATAAAAAATAAAATCTGTTAATATGGTCAGATTTGCATAGGTATTTGATAAAAATGTGGATGAAAGGGAACTGCTAAATATAAGATAATACATATAGATAAAACGCACAAATAATGCGTAAAAACTATATTGTAAAAATACAATATAAACAATAGTAAATATACAAAATGCGATAAAATGGGATAAAATACATAAATGCGGAGGGGAATTAAGGGCTATGGCAGAAGAATTGGAAAAACAGTATCCATATCATATCAGGGATGTCCATATCAGTGATCCCTTTATTTTGGCGGATCCGGTGAGTAAAAAATACTATACCTATGTACAGTTTGCGGATCGGGACAGATTTCCGGATGTGTATGCGGGGGAACCTTGTTTTTATGTATTGGAAAGCAGGGATTTGGTACATTGGTCCAGGCCGGAGGTGGCTTTCCGGAAAGGTGGATTCTGGGCGGATTCAGACTACTGGGCTCCCGAGGTACATATCTGGAAAGGGAAATATTATCTGATTTCTTCCTTCCGGGCCAGGGGAACCTATCGCAGATGCCAGTGTCTGGCAGCGGATTCTCCTAAAGGCCCTTTTAAACCGGTAAGCGGGAAACCGGTTACGCCGGAAGGGTGGCATTGTCTGGACGGGACCCTGTATGAGGATAAAAGGGGAAAACCGTGGATGGTCTTTTGTCATGAATGGCTTCAGGTAAATGACGGTCAGATATGTGCGGTGCCGCTGAGTGATGATCTGGGGAAGGCGGAGGGAGAACCGGTCATTCTTTTCCGTGCATCCGACGGACCATGGGCTGCTAAAACCATGAAAGGAAGCGGCTGGGTGACGGACGGGCCTTTCCTGCACAGGCTGAAAAGCGGCGTGCTTATTATGCTCTGGTCCAGCTTTTCGGATAAAGGCGGGTATACCACCGGTTATGCCAGATCGTTAAGCGGGGATATCCAGGGGCCCTGGATCCAGGAGCAGCAGCCGTTGTATGCCATGGACGGTGCCCATTCCATGTTGTTTACCACTTTCGGCGGACAGCTGATGATGGCCCTGCATTGCCCAAACCGGCATGAGGCCAAACGGATTCTTCTCTTTGAAATGGAGGAGTCCTTTGACGGTATTCATATTGTCAATGAGGTGACGGGGAACTGGTATAACAATGTGGGCGGGATTGCTGCCGGCTTTGCCTATAAAGATCGTTGTGTGGAGGAGCCTTGTTTCCGGGTGAGCCCGGAAGCGGTGACGGAAGAAACGGATAATAGAAAGGAGCAGGGGGGCGTATGACGCGGACAGCTGATAATGCGAAGAAACAATTGACAGGAAGGCAGAAGAAAAAAATACGTCTGGTGCTTCTTCTTCTGCCTTTTATGCTTTTTGTACTGGTATTTAATTATGCCCCGCTCCTGGGATGGAGTTACGCCTTTGTGGATTTCAAGCCCGGTGTATCCGTATTCCATTCCGATTTTGTGGGACTGAAATACTTTCAGAAAATCGTTTCCAATCCCAGGGATTTTCTGAATGTAATGCGCAATACGCTGTGTATTTCCTTTCTGAATATCTGCTGCTCGGTGCTTCCTGCCATTTTTGCCATTGCGATTTCCCAGCTGAAAAATAAGCGCTATGCCAAAATGGTACAGACGGGAACCTCGATTCCCAATTTCATTTCCTGGGTCCTGGTATATTCCATTGTGTTTATGCTGCTGTCATCGGAAGGCAGCGCACTGAACAATATCCTGCTGGGCCTTGGGCTGGTAAAGGAGCCGGTTAACCCGCTAACCAATGTAAAGCATGCCTGGTTTATCCAGGTGGCGATTGGGGCGTGGAAAACACTGGGTTATAACGCCATCATTTATCTGTCGGCCATAAGTTCCATCGATCAGGAGCTGTATCAGGCGGCGGATGTGGACGGTGCGAATACCTGGCAGAAAATTGTTCACGTTACCGTACCCGGCTTGCTGTCCACCTTCTTTGTCCTCCTTCTTCTGGCAATTTCCAATATGCTTTCCAACGGCTTCGACCAGTACTGGCTGCTGGGAAACGGCATGACATGGGATAAGCTTGAGGTCTTTGACACCTATGTATACCGGATGGGTATTAAGAATATGGAATATTCCCTGGCAACAGCAATGGGGATTTTCAAATCCGTTGTCAGTATCATTCTTCTTTCCTTTGCCAACTGGGCTTCCAGGCGGCTGAGAGGGGAATCCATTTTCTGATAAGGGGCTGACGGGACTGAAATTGAGAAAGGAAGCTGTATTATGAATAAAAAGAAGAAGACAACAATTACTTTTTCCGGTGTACTGAATTCCCTTATTCTGGGGGTGTTTACCTTTATCTGCGTTTATCCGCTTTGGTACATATTTATTAATTCCTGGTCCTCACCCGCGGCGGTGAACCGGGGGGTGTACCTGCTTCCCAAGGAGTTTTCCGTGGAAGCTTATAGTAATCTTCTGGAAATTCCCGGGCTGACCTCCAGTATCGGAATCGCGTTTGCCCGTACCATTCTGGGGACGCTGCTCACCCTGCTGTGCTGCAGTTTCGCGGCTTATATCCTGGCAAACCGGGATCTGCCCTGCAGGAAGCTGCTGTACCGTTTTTTTATCATTACCATGTACGTGAATGCGGGATTTATTCCCTATTATCTGCTCATCAGCAATATCGGGCTGAAAAACAATTTTCTCGTATATATACTGCCTTATGCGGTACAGGCTTATTTTATTATCCTGATAAAGACCTATATTGAATCGATTCCCGGTGAACTGGTGGAATCGGCGGAAATGGACGGCGCGGGGCTGATAAAAGTATTTTTCCGTATTATCCTGCCGCTGGCGAAACCCATACTGGCCTGCATCGTGGTATTTGCTGCGGTGAACCAGTGGAATACCTGGTCGGACGATATGTTCTTTATGCAGGGAAGGAAGGCCGCCAATCTGCATTGCCTGCAGTATCTGCTCTATACCAAGCTGCAGTCCAATGTGGTGTCCACATCCAGCTCAGGCGCGGCGGCGGGAGCGGCGGTGAAGGTTACCTCCACCACGCTGCGGATGGCTATGAGTTTTATTACCGTAATCCCTATTCTGTGTGTATACCCTTATATGCAGCGGTTTTTTACCAAAGGAATCATGCTGGGTGCTGTTAAGGGGTGAGAAGTTCTTACTTTCATTCCCGCAGGCGGCGGGCCGGGTGAGCGCATCCGTGCATATGCCCGGCAGTTTCCGCGGGGCGGATATCCTTCCGCAGCAGAGAAGGTATCCCGCACATAATGAAATTCCATAAGTAAGGAGAGGGTGTTTAAAATACACCCAAAGGAAGGAGAGAGTATGAAAACCAGTTTCCAGAAAAAAAATCTTTTAGCCAGAATGCTGGCAGTGGCCGTTTCCGTTGCAATGCTGGGCGGACTTACAGCCTGCGGCGCTTCCTCAAAGGAGCCCGCTTCCGGTTCGGCGCCGGCAGCCGGCGACACCGCACAGACAGAGGTGGCGGTAGGGGAGTCCGGGGAAGGCTCCGGAACAGAGACGGCAGCCGGTGACTCCGGAGTGGTGGTTCCCCAATTTGAGGAACGAGTAAGCCTGGATGTGGTTGCGTTCGTGGGAAGAGGGGAGGCGGACGGCTTACGGAGCGATCCGGTCAGCAAGTACATTGAGGATACGCTGAATGTGGATCTGTATCTCACCGGCGTTACGGAAGCGGACTGGCCGAGCCAGTTATCCGCAATGATGGCAGACGGTGATTTGCCGGATATCTTCCTGTTATCCGATCCCACCAAGCAGCTTCCTATGCTGCTGGAATCCGGTTCCGCATTGAATCTGGAGCCTTATCTGGAGGAATACGCACCCAATACGGTGAACGATCCGGCGGGCAGGATGATGCTCGAGGCCCAGAGAATGACGGCAAACAGTCCTGACGGGAATGCCTATCTGTGGGGAATGTGCAAAGGCTCCTGGGATGATGGCACCGTGCCTACCTGCGGGCACTATATCAGATGGGATGTGTATAAAGAAGCCGGTTATCCCAAGCTGGAATCCTATGATGAGGATCTGCTGGATGTTATGGAAGCTATGGTAGCCGCAGAACCGCAGACAGCGGACGGACAGAAAACCTACGGCTGCGGCGCATGGTTCGGCGCAGGCCAGGGCTGGGGGGAATGGGTATTTACCTTCGGGCTGGGGCCGCAGGAGGGCGTAAACCTGATTGAAACAACAGGACGTGTCCTGGGAGTGTCCACCGTGGATTCCAAGCCTCTGGAAAACAACCAGCTGACCGATCCGGAAGGTATTTTCTGGAGAGCGGTACGGTTTTACAACAGAGCAAATCAGAGGGGGCTGCTGGATCCCGATTCCTTTACCATGACCTCCGATATCTATGAAGAAAACCTGAAAGCCGGAAAATATATGTTTAACGTACCCGGATGGATGTCCGCTAATGCCAACCTGGAATTCAACAAGACGGAAGGCAACCAGAAAACATTTATTTCCCTGCCCAGCCTGAGCGGTGATGCGGAAGACCGTTTCGGTAACATGTACCGCGGGGAAAGGCAGTATGTGGTGAATGCCAATACGGAAAATCCGGAAAGATGTGTGGCCCTGCTTGATTTTGTATCCACCTATGAATTCTCCAGAATCGCATGGAACGGCCTGGAAGGGCAGTTCTGGAACGTGGAGGACGGAGAACCCGTACCTACGGACGATTATCTCAAGGTTACCAAGGATGATGCGTTCGGCGTGGAGACCGGCGTCAATGTATATCATCATTTCTGCGGGTTTGGGAACGGAACGATCGATCCCGACGACGGTGTTGCCATTGATTTGTACCAGTTCTCCCCGAAGGCGCTGGATTCCAAGATGAATGATACGGTGAAGGATTTCATCTCCCATTACGGACAGGAGACCCAGGCGGATGTATACCGGGCCGAGACTCCCGTTACCGATGCCGGAATGTATATTTCCTTCGGGGATCCGGAAGGGGATATCGCATCCTATGTTAATGAAATCAACGCCTTTATGGGCAAGAATGTTGTCACTGCGGTTGCTGCCAAGAGCGATGAAGAATTTGAAGCAGCCCGTACCAAAATGATTGAAGAGCTGCAGGACAATTACCATGTGGATGAGGTGTTCCAATATTTCTATGATAAAGCGGTTGAACAGGCGGATGATGTTGCCAAGCTGGTTGAAATGAATAACGCTATCAAGGCCGACAGGGAATAGTAACCGATAACGGATACTGACCCGGCAGGAGCCCGTGTATTGCTAAAATACACGGGCTCCTTTAGAATATAAGGTATAGACGGCATTGCTTGTTTTTCAGGGGAAAGGTGTCCGCCGGAAGCGGACAGAGGGGCATTGATATGATTAGCAGACAGAAGCTGGTGATACCCACTTATGAAATGGATGAAGCGGAGAAAGCACCGATTTTCTATGATGTGAGAAACCATCAGGGAACCAGGGGGAATCTCTATCCCATCCCGATGATTGATACCTTTACGAACGTAAAGGCAGACAAAACGTACGAGGCCATCCTGCTGGAAAATGAATTCCTCCGCATAACGGTGCTTCCCGAGCTGGGAGGAAGGATTTATGAAGGATATGACAAAAAAGCCGATTATCATTTTGTCTACAAAAACAACGTTATAAAGCCGGCGCTGATCGGCCTGGGCGGAGCCTGGATTTCCGGCGGGATTGAATTCAACTGGCCGCAGCATCACAGACCTACCACTTATATGCCTGTGGATTCCTGGATCGAAAAGGGGGAGGACGGATCGGAGACTGCCTGGATGGGAGAATATGAACCGCTGTTCGGCATGAAGGGGATGGTAGGGGTAACCATCTGGCCCGATAAAGCCTATGTGACGGTAAAGACCAGGCTGTATAATCCGGGAAATGCCGCACAGACCTTCCACTGGTGGGCCAATCTGGCGGTTCATGCCAACCGGGATTACCAGCTGCAGTTCCCGCCGGATGTGGATTATATCACCTATCATTACAAGGATGCGGTTTCCCCGTTCCCGGTGGTTAAAGGGGAATTTGCCAGGGCGGATTTCGGGGAAGGGACGGATATCACGTGGTTTAAAAACATTCCCTCGCCGGCCTCCTTCTTTATCCTGAATTCCGACTATAATTTTATGGGCGGTTATGACCATGGAAGAAAGAGGGGGACGGTACATGTGGCAGATCACCATGTGTCTGTGGGTAAGAAATTTTTCACATGGGGAAGCCGGGAATTCGGGGATGTGTGGCACAGGAACCTGACAGATGGGGACGGGGCCTATCTGGAAATCATGACAGGCTGCTATACTGACAACCAGCCTGATTTTTCCTTTATAGCGCCGGATGAAACCAAGACCTTTGAGCAGACCTGGTATGCCTTATCCGATATGCCCGGGCTGAAGAATGCGGGGAAGGATGCAGCGGTGGGATTCCTGTGTACAAAAGGCAGCCTGGAGATATGCTTCAATGCCACGGCGGTCCATGAAAAAGCCCGGATCCGGGTGGCGGTAAAGGAAGAGACTCTTTGGGAAGAAGAGGTTTCCATCGGGCCGGGACAGCCTGTGTGCAGAAGCCTTGAGGTTCCGGAGCTGACGGAGGAGAAGGATGTGTCCGCGGGCCTTTATGACGAAGAGGGGAAGGAACTGGTTTCCTATACCCGGCGGCCTCCTTTTTTCCAGGACAGAGAGAAGCCTGTTCCCCACAGGCCTGCCAGGCGGCCGGAAGAAATCACCAGTCAGGAGGAGCTGTACCTGGAAGGGCTGCATTTGGAGCAGTACCGCCATGTGACGCTGCGGGCGGTGGATTACTACCGGGAAGCCCTGCGGAGGGATTCGGGAGACAGCCGCTGTAATAATGCTATGGGCCTGTTGCTGATGCGGGGCGGGAACGTTGCGGAGGCACTGGGATTTTTTGAGCGGGCCGTGAAGCGCTGTATGCTGCGCAACCCCAATCCCAGGGACGGGGAATCCTGCTTTAACTATGCCTGGGCTTTGGAGGCGAACGGGCAGGAGGAGGAAGCCATCCGTTATTACCGGAAGGCAGCCTGGAATTACGGGTACAAGGGAGCCGGACTGAAGCAGGCGGCGAAACTGTCTGTGCGGAAGGGGGATATGGAAACGGCCGAAAGCTGTGTCGGAGAGGCGCTGACGGTGAACGGGGAAAGCCCGGCGCTTTTTTTCCTGAAGGCCTTTATCCTGCGGAAAACGGGAAAGGCGCAGGAAGCTGCCCGGGTGAACCGGAGAATGCTGGAAATCGATCCCATGGCTTATGGGAGCCTGGGCGAAAACTGGTTCTTACAGGGGGAAGAAGGCCTGGAAAGGCTGCGGGCGGTTCTGGGGGACCGGAAAACCGCGTGGAGAGTCCTGCTGTCCGCCTATCTGGAGCTGGGAGCCTGGCAGGAGGTATTGGCGTTGGGGGAAAAAGCGCCTGCCGATCCCATGGTTCTTTATGACTGTGCCTATGCGGCAGCAGGTCTGGGGAAAGAGGAGGAAGCCGGAACGTTCCTGAAAAAAGCGGGAGAGGATCCGGGAGATTATTGTTTCCCTTACACAGATATAGATAAAAACGTATTGGAACATGCATGGGATAAAGGGATGGACGGCGGACGCAGCGCCTATTATCTGGGATGCCTGTATTATGGAAGGGATAACCGGGAAGAAGGCATGAAATGCTGGCAGGAAGCAATCTTGAGGGAGGAAGGGCTATATCAGGCCCACCGGTGTCTGGCACTGGCTCTTCTGGAGGTATACGGGGATGAAACAGGAGCGCGCCGGGAAATGGAGAAGGCGTTCGCCCTGGAGAGGGCATCTTCTATGGGAAAAACAGGTTCTGCGGAGCTTGTGTCCGGCGGAACAGAGAAAGCTGCTGCCGGCCCGGATGCACGTTTCCTTCTGGAACTCATGGAAATACGGAAACGGTGCGGCGAGCCGGTGAGAAAGCTTCTGGAGCTGTTGGAGGAATACCCGGAGCAGGTCCGTAAAAGGGAGGATCTGTATCACATGCAGCTGGTTTTGTACAACGAAGCGGGAATGCCGGAGAAAGCGGCAGAATGTCTCAAAAACCATGTTTTCCATCCCTATGAAGGAGGGGAAGGAATCCTGGTAAAGGCGCATATCCTGGCTTATATCCAGTTGGGAAGGCGGGCGCGCAGGGAGGGGAAAAACAAAGAAGCCATTGACCTTTTCGAAAAGGCGCTGGAGTATCCGGAGAACTATCACGAGGGCCGCGGCGTTATGGCGCGGGAGGCGGCGGTGTATTATTATTTGGCGGAGGTACTGGAGGCGGAAGGACGCCGGAAGGAGGCGCTGGAATGGTACCGGAAAGCCGCCTCCCATGCGGTGGGCCGCCTGGATGAAAGTGATTTCTATACAGGCTGCGCGCTGCGGCGGCTGGGAAGGGAAAAAGAAGCGGCGTGTCTCTACCGGCAGATGCTGGAAGGCGCGGACGCCCTGCTGAAGGAAGACAACAGACTTCCCTATTTCGGCGGTTTTGTTTCCAATCTGCCGGGAGAACATGAGGTGCGCAGGGCGAATCATGGCAAGGCCCATCCGGCGAGGTTTTATGCGCTGACAGGACTTGGGAGAAGGACAGAAGCCGCAGCGGAGAAGGAACTGGCGGCTTTCTGGGGAGCGCAACTGGCGTGGCTGACGATTATTGAAGAAGAAGGGGAACGGTGAAGGGACGGAACAGTTACGAAGAAGGAGGAAAAGTAAGGTATGAAGGCATCGGAAAAAATAAAAGGAATTGTTTTTGCATATAACACGAGCGGGGAATATGAGATGGTAAAGGAGCTTGGGGTGGAGTGGATGCGCCTGAATATCTGCTTTCCCTGGACGGACAAAATGTTCGGCACTCTGAGTGAGGAATACATACAGGCACGGCAGGAGATCCGGGATACGCACGAAAGAGGCTTCCAGGTTATGCCGGCCACGCCTCCTCTTGGAGGATTTACTTATGACGAAAAGGAGGGGAAGACCTGCTGGCATGAGCATTTCCCGGATTTCGTGGGAGAAAAGGGGACGGAAGCTTTTTATGAGAACGTGAGGGAAACTATGCGTTTTATCTGCGAGGATCTGGGAGAAGCCGCCGGAATCTACTGGCAGTGTATGAATGAAATTGATATCCCCGTATTTTCCAATGATTATGCGGATGCTATCCTGGCGGACACCGCCAGAGCCAGTGCGGAGGGAATCCGCAGGGCAAATCCGGAGGCAAGGTGTGGGATCAATATTTCCTGCTATAATGAGAACGCCGTCAGAATTGCGGATTTGGTTTACCGGGAAGGGCATCCTTTTTATTATATGGGAGTGGATCAATATTTCGGATCCTGGCAGCCCGGCGATGTGCAGGACTGGATCGGCGTGATAGACGGGCTGTATGACAGATACGCTCTTCCGGTGCTGGCAAATGAGTGGGGCTATTCCTCCGACGGACAGATGGCGGAGGAAACGCCGGATCCTTCACAGATCCCGTTGGGGCTGAATGAGGTCTGCCATACGAAGCGATGGTTTAACCAGGTGGGAGGCGGGCATACACCTGGGATCCAGGCGGATTATTTCAGAAGGGGGCTGCGTATTTTTGCGGAACATCCCCATTGTCTCGGCTCGTTCATGTTCTGCTGGCGGGATGCCTATCACTGCTATCACTGCGGAGAGCCGGACTGCCCGGCGGAATGCTTCTGGGGAATCGTGGATACCGAATGCAGGCCCAAACCGGCCTACTATGCGGTAAAGGAAGCGCTGGAGGAATTCTACCGGTAAGACGGACGGCAGGCAGGGTATTTATCTGAGAACAGGTTTTAATTGGGATCGGCTTCCGGCGCCATCCATCCGGTGAATTCCAGGATGGTCTGCCGGGAGTCGATCCCTGTCTCTTGGTGGGCCAGGAGCATCTGGCTCCGGTATTCCCGGGGCGTCATATGGATAACAGCCTGGAAATGGCGGTTGAAATTGGAGACGGAAGCAAACCCCACCATTTCGGATATGGTGAGAATGGATTCTTCCGTGCTGCGCAGCAGGTTACAAGCTTTCATGATCCGGGTGCTGTTCAGATAGTCCAGAGGGCTGGTGCGCATGATGGTATGGAAAATGCGCCGGAAATGGGTGAGGCTCATATGGCATACCTCCGCCAGCACTTCTATCGGAAACTGGGTGCTGTAATTGTCTTCCATATAATCCAGGGCAGGCGAGATGATAAGGGCATTTTCCGGCAGCGAGGTGCGGGGGGACGCGCCCGGATCCGCATCCTGGCTGGCCTGTTCCTGGATCCGGTTCAGCTCGATGGATAGGGCCAGCAGAAGCCCTTTGACGCATACCCGGTAGTTGGGCCGTTTCTCCTCCATTTCCCTGACGATGGAAAGGGCCAGATAGTGGATGTGGGGATATTCCTCCCGGGGCAGGATATGGCGGTATTTGTGATAAGAAAAAAGGGAAAGGCCGGGGCCGGCATCCGGGGTGAGCAGCAGGCCCTTGAAAAGCTCGGCAGGATCAAACATGATATATGACCAGCGGCTTTCGGTCCCCGGATCGGAATAGGTGGTGTGGGGGATATTCCTTGGGATGCAGGTAACATCCCCCTCTTTGAACGGCATCGGCTCGCTGTAAAATTTCATTGTCCCGCTGTGGGAATGGCACATCCCGATTTCCAGGCAGTTATGGAAATGCAGACGGCTGCTGGGGATGTCTGAAATTTTCCAATGCCCGCCGGTGAGGACGAGAACCGGGAAATCCATCGGGAGGTAATAATTGCGGTATTCCATAACGGTGTTTTTGGGTTTGGACATAAGAGGGACTCCTTTTTTCTCATAAGCGCGGGGGCGTCGTAACACCGACGCTGGAAATGCGTAAGGTAAAATGGGCGGGGCTTTTCGTTTAGGAAAAGGTAAATTATAATTATAACAACCAAAATGTTAAATAAATAACGGATAGAAAATGCAATAAATTGTATAGAAAAACCATAAAAAAAGGTAAAATATTAAAAAAATAGGCAATTTAACGGATTTTAAGAAAATTATGTTATAAATATATTTAAAATAATGAATAAAAGCTAAAAAGAATATATCATAAATGGTTGAAATTGCAAAGTATATAATTGAAATTAAATAGAATTTGGGAGTAAATTATTTTATGGTTAATGCATAATAGGGATGCGTGCCGGAGTTTCCGGAGAAAGAGAGGGACTTATGTTAAAACTGGATTTTGACAGAAACCAAATTGAAGATGCAATCGATCGTATTGTGCAGAAAACCATGAATATGGATCTGACCTGGGACTGGCCCTGCGGCGTGGCCTATTATGGGATTTCCAGGGCATGGGAGATCACCAAGAAGGAAGAGTATCTGACGCTTTTAAAGGATAGGATAGATGAATATATGGAGCTGGGGCTTCCGTCTGTGTGGACGGTGAATACGTGTGCCATGGGACATTGCCTGATTACCTTGTATGAAGCTACCGGGGATGAGAAGTATTGGGATGTGGTTATGAGTAAGGTGCATTATCTGCAGGAGGACGCCCTGCGTTTCGGGGATCATGTGCTTCAGCATACGGTATCGGCAAAGAATGATTTTCCGGAGCAGGCCTGGGCGGATACCCTGTTTATGGCGGCGTTCTTTCTGCTGCGGGTAGGGGTGAAGCTTAAAAATGCAGAAATGATTGCGGATGCGCTGAACCAGTATTACTGGCATATTCATTATCTGCAGAATCCGGAAACCGGCTTATATTATCATGGCTACAATAATATTACGGGCGATCATATGTCCGGTTTTTACTGGGGAAGGGCGAATGCATGGGCGGCTTATACCATGTCCCAGGTGGGAAGTGTCCTGCCGGAGGCTTACCTGTATCCGAAATATCTGGAGGTGACCGGTTCCCTGAATGAGCAGCTTGCCGCTTTGAAGCTGCTGCAGACGGAAAACGGGCTGTGGCGGACGATACTGGATGATGAGGATTCCTATGAGGAGGTTTCCGCTTCCGCCGGTATTGCTGCGGCTATGCTGGAAAAGGGTAACCCGCTGCATTCCAGATACATAAACAAAGCCATAAAAGGGATCCTGGAAAATGTGGGCAAGGACGGCAAGGTGATGAATGTATCCGCAGGGACCGCAGTTATGAAGGACAGAGACGGTTACAGGGATATTTCCAGACGCTGGATCCAGGGCTGGGGACAGGGATTGGCACTGGCCTTTTTCTCCGGGCTGCTTGCCGCAGGCAATGTCTCAAAGGACGGCGCGTTATAAACGGGATGGTACGGTGTATGTATGATAGGTGAATGAAAAGCAAAGGAATAAGGAGTAAGACAGAATGAGTGAAAAAAGAAAAGGGAGCTTTACCCTTCCGGGAGAATCCGGCTATGAAAAGCTGACGCTGGAGCTGGCGGAAAAATGGGGGGCCGATGTCATCCGTGACAGCGACGGTACGGTGCTGTCCGATGAAATACTGGATGCGGGATACGGGATTTATTCCACTATCTGCATGATCCGCGATCATAATGCGTGGGCGGAGGAAAATCAGGATAAGCTGCAGCAATGCTTTCTGATGACAAATCCGGCTGTGGCGGTGGAAGGAAAGCTTACGGTTGCCCTGATGAAGGATTTTTTTGATGAGCAGTTTAGGATCAATGACAGCGAGAGGGCTTTCCGGTACTGGCAGGTGTATGACAGGACTACGGATACCCTGCTGGACAGGGAAAAATGGAACTATGACAGGGAAAAAGGCTGCGTTGTCATTGAGGAGCCGGAGGCCTGGCATACCTATACGGTAAGTTTTATGGCATACCGTATCTGGGAAGAGATTTCCATGTACAACCATACCACCAATAACTGGGACAAAGAGCATCTGATGCAGATTGATCCCATTTATCCGGAGGCACAGGAGTTTCTTCTGGACTGGATGAAGGAGTGGTGTGAAACCCATCCGGCGACAACTGTCGTGCGTTTTACCTCCCTGTTTTATAATTTTGTGTGGATCTGGGGAAGCAGCGTAAAAAACAGAAACCTGTTTACGGACTGGGGATCCTATGATTTTACAGTTAGTGAAAAAGCGCTGGATGAATTTGAGATAAAATACGGCTACAGGCTGACTGCCGAGGATTTTGTCAATCAGGGGAAGCTGCATGTGACCCATATGCCCGGGAACCGGAAAAAAGCGGACTGGATGGAATTTATCAATGATTTCGTCATATCTTTCGGACGTAAGCTGATTGATATGGTACATGCATATGGTAAAAAGGCATATGTATTTTATGATGACAGCTGGGTGGGAATCGAACCTTATAACGGCAGGTTTGAGGAATTCGGCTTTGACGGGTTGATTAAATGCGTGTTTTCCGGCTATGAGGCCAGGCTTTGTGCCGGTGTGAAGGTGGATACCCATGAACTGCGCCTTCACCCGTATCTGTTTCCGGTGGGCCTGGGCGGTGCGCCGACCTTTATGGAAGGCGGGGATCCCACACTGGAGGCAAAAAAATACTGGAACAGCGTGAGAAGGGCGCTGCTCAGGGAGCCGGTCCAGCGGATCGGCCTGGGAGGTTATCTCCATCTGGTGGCGGATTATCCGGATTTTTGTGATTACATAGAACAGGTGGCGGATGAATTCCGTACCATAGGGGAGTTCCATAAAGAAGGAAAGCCCCACAGCATACGCACCAGGGTTGCCGTGCTGCATTATTGGGGAAAACTGCGCTCCTGGACCCTTTCCGGACATTTCCATGAGACGTACAGGAATGATCTGATCCATATCAATGAAGCGCTGTCCGGGCTTCCGGTAGACGTATCCTTTATCAGCTTTGCGGATGTTCTGAACGGAGCGCTGGAACAAGCGGATGTGGTGATTAACGCCGGATTTGCAGGAAGCGCCTGGAGCGGCGGGGAGGCCTGGAAGAATCCCGCGATTGTGGAGAAGCTGACCCGCTTTGTATATGAAGGCGGCGCTTTTATCGGCGTGAATGAACCTTCCGCCGTGGAAGGCTATGACTCTTTCTTCCGCATGGCGCCTGTGCTGGGTGTGGACGAGGACACCGGGGCGCGCATCTGCCATGGAAAATGGGAATTTGACCTGGAGGCGGAAGAAGGGCTTATGCCGGAGGGCAGCTTTGTCAGGAAAACCGGTGATTACCGGAAGGGTATTCCTTTCCTCACCGATGGAAATGCCAAAGTGCTGGCGGAGGACGGAGGGGTTCCCACCCTGACCGTGAACCGCTTCGGCAGGGGGATGGGGATCTATATGGCATCCTTTGAAAAGACGGTGGAAAATACAAGGCTGCTTTTAAACCTCATCATGCTTGCAGGGGGAGAAGACAGGAACGGGCTTTATCTTACGGATAATTGTTATACGGAATGCGCTTATTATCCGGGCAGCGGCCGGCTTGTTGTCATCAACAACAGTGACATGCCGCAAAAGACAACCATACAGACGGCAAAGGGACCGGCGGAAGCGCAGCTGGAGCCTTATGCCACCCAAATGCTTCGTATCTGAAGCGTAAGGGACTGTTACAGCAGCCCTTAAGGAGATAACATATGCAGATAGGAATCCGTTTACACGATACACGGCCTCTGGCATTGCCGGAGCGGCTTGCCCATACAAGGGAACAGGGCTTTACCTGCGCCCATGTGGCTCTTGCCAAGGTAATCGATACGTTTGAAGTCAATAATTCCACCCTCACCCCCGGATTTGCCATGTATTTAAAAAAGCTGTTCGCACAACAGGATCTGGATGTGGCTGTGCTCGGCTGCTATCTGAATCTGGCGGATCCCGACGGAGCCCGGCTGGCTGAAACAATCGGAAAGTACAGGGCGCAGATCCGTTTTGCTTCCTGGCTGGGAGCAGGCGTGGTGGGAACGGAAACCGGTACGCCCAACTCCCTCTATGCGCCGGATCCGGCCAGCCGGTCGGAAGAAGCCCTGTATACCTTTACCAAAAACCTGTCCTATGTGGTGGAGTATGCGGAAAAGATGGGAGTCGTGGTGGCGATAGAGCCGGTCTGCCAGCATATTGTTTACAGCCCCCACCGGGCACGGCAGGTGCTCCGTTCCATCCAGTCGCCCAACCTGCAGATCATATTGGATCCGGTAAACCTGCTGGATGCCTCCAATGCGGGAAGGCAGAAGGATGTGGTGAAGGAAGCGATTGACGTGCTGGGAGAGGACGTGGCGGTAGTCCACGTAAAAGATTTCAGGCGGATAGACGGGAAGGTGGTATCCATGGCGGCCGGGACGGGCGAGATGGATTACAGCGATCTGATCCGTTTTATGAAAAAGGATAAGCCCTATATCCATGCCACACTGGAGGATACCCTCCCGGAAAATGCGGTACAGGCAAGACAATTTATGGAAGAACTCTGGAACAATGCGTAAAAAGCCGGGGAGGAAATGTGGTGTTCTGCCCATGTTTCCTGGCCGGCCCTTATCTATTACAACAGCCGGCTGAAAAAAATGATGGTTTCTATGTAACAGTTCAGACCTGTCTGAACTGTTACGTTTCTATTATTCCGGTAATGTGTATTTTGTCTTTTTTCCTTTCTTTTGCTGTAACAGATCCCTTTTTTCTACCATATGCTTTAGCAGGCGTGATGCGGTGGAGGCACTGATTTCCAGTAGCTTTTCCACATCGGCGCGGGTCACAAAAGCATTGTCTTTAACATAGGCTAGAATTTTCCGCTCATTTTGGCTTATAGAATTTACTGAGGAAGAATCATCCGTTTCATAAGATTCTGTACTGACATTACTATTTGGAAGGATGATCTTAAACGAATTACTGGTAATTTCCACCAAAGGCTTCCTATCCATATTTCTGTAAGCACCCA
Source organism: Eisenbergiella sp. OF01-20 (assembly GCF_003478085.1). Classification (NCBI taxonomy): domain Bacteria; kingdom Bacillati; phylum Bacillota; class Clostridia; order Lachnospirales; family Lachnospiraceae; genus Eisenbergiella; species Eisenbergiella sp. OF01-20. Next base: position 36,484 of record NZ_QUES01000025.1, read on the forward strand.
TGATTTTCCGCATACCGGTTCCATAAGCTTCAATTAATTCCAGACGGTAAAATATATTTGCCAAATTTTGGTTCCTGCATACGGAAACACCTGACATAATATCATCCAGTGCGATTCCCGGCAAAAGCCCTCCAATAGATACAAATTCAATCCGGTCTGTGTAGATACTGATCAAAGCGCTTGCACGAAAGGCATAATCGCGGTGTACAAGCAAATTAAGGAGAGCCTCCCTCACAGCTACTTTTGGATAATCCAAGATATCAATTCGGCGAAGATCCTCAAAGGTGGATCTGATTTGATTGTGCATATCAATATAAGAGTAAACATCATTTAGCTGTTGCATCAGGGAACCGGAAAATTCCCGCCGATCCTGAAAGACACTTTGATCCGTTCCCTGAAAACAGGCAGCTTTGATTGTATGGATACATTGTTCAGACAACAAAAGCCCCAGGTTTGTATAAATACCATCGGAATTCAATATTTTTAAGGTTTGCATCTGCTGTGGCCCAAATTCCAGATTCCGGAGTGCAAATTCTTTTTTTACAGATTGAAAGGTTAAATTTTGCTCCAGTGACCGCATTTCCTCGAAGCTGTCCCCATCTGTCTCCTTTATCATATGGCGGATTGCGGTATCTGTTGCCGGAACGGAGGAGGTTCCCTGCCGAATATAAACACCCTCCGGCCGCAATCCTTTTTTTGCAATATAGTATGGCCTTTCTGTCCCGCGCTGGACATTTATAACTATGATTTTTTTCCCGTCCTGCTCCTCTGTATCATAATGGACAAACATGGTAACGTCAGGTTTAATGGAGTCTCTTATCATATTGCTGATTTTAAGCATTTCCTCATTGGTCTTTTCTACACCGATGATTTCACCATCGTCCCGGATTCCAATATATAGAGTCCCCCCACCGGAGTTTGCGAAAGCGATCACTTCTTTTTTTATATCTTCGACAACAATTTCTTTGAACTCTGTAGTTTCATTCTCCTGAAAAAACATGGGATACCTCCTGCTGCTTGAATTAAAATCTTCCCTATGTATTATAACTATTCTCGTCATTCAAGTCAATGGCTTGACGTGAATGACGAGAAAATGATTAGTAACAGTAAGAACCCTAAATGTTCAGGCCGCCGCCTGTTCCCGGTCTGTCCCGATTTGGGTCAGGCCGCCGGATCCTTTTAAATACCTGAAATATACGATGGCGAAGGCCGTGGTGGAAGTAAGCGCCGCAATGCCGTCCGCAATAGGCTCCGCATAAAAAGCGCCGGCTGCGGTAAAGACGAAGGGCAGCAGGCAGGTGGCCGCAAAATAAGTGGTTTTACGGAACAGGGAAAGGAACAGGGAGAGCTTCGTCATTCCCAGCGCGGTAAGGCTGTCCACAAACGTGTATTGGAAGCTTAAGGGAATGATCATCATGGTGAAGGCCTGTATTCCCCATACGGAAAGTCCGATATATTCGGCGTTGTCTGTAAAAATTCCGGCAAAGGCAGCAGGAAGGAAACGGGATACCAGGAACATTATGGTGGTAAACCCGATACAGAGCAGCAGGACACAGAGGATGATTTTCCGGATCCTGTCCGGTTTGTTGGCTCCGTAATTATAGCTGATGAGGGGCTGGGAGCCTCCGGTAATCCCCAGCATGGGGGAGGTGATGAGCATCATATAGCTTTGCACAATGGTGGCGCAGGTGATGAGCGTATCTCCGTAGCCCGGACCTCCATGATACTGCAGGACCGCATTCATGGCTATAATAATAATGCTGTCGGTGGCCAGAATAAGGAAAGGGGAAAAACCAAGAGCCAGAATCCGTTTCACAAGGCCGGGTTCAGGCCGGCGCAGATGAAGGGGGATCGGCATACTTTTTTTATAAAGGACACAGAGAACGAAAATACAGGAAGCGAGCTGTGCCAGCACCGTAGCTGCGGCAGCCCCCGCAATGTCCATATGGAATACAAAAATAAATAACGGATCCAGGATAATATTTAACACCGCGCCGATGAGTGTGGTCACCATACCAAGTAACGGATAGCCCTGGGCGGTTAAAAAGAAATTCATACCCATGGAAAGCAGCGCGAAGAACGTACCGCAGGTGTAAATGGTCAGATAGGTATTGGCATAGGGATAGGTAATATCACTTGCGCCGAACCAACGCAGGAGCATACCTTTGGTAAGAAGGAAAACAACGGTTAGCACCGCGGAAAAAAGGAGCAGGGTGCTGAAACAGTTGCCCAGAATCCGTTCCGCGTCTTTTTTGTCATTTTGTCCAAGACGCATGGAAAACAGAATGGATCCGCCGATACCGATGAGCGTGGCAAAGGAGGAGAGCAGTGTAATAATAGGGGCGCATACGCCTGCCCCGGCCAGGGAATCGGCCCCGGTTACCGGAATGTTTCCTATATAAATGCGGTCAACGATGCTGTAAAGAACATTGACGAACTGTGCGAACATAAACGGAACCGAAACCCGCAGCACAAGGCCGGGTACGGAATCCCTTCCGAAGTCATTTCCCTTTTTTGCTTTTGTATTCATGGTATCCCCCTGCATTTTCTCAGATAACGATGCTTGCTGCTCCGTACGCACCAGCTATAGATTATACCTAATTCCGCTGAGAACTTCAAGAAACAGTTTTCTTGGGGTGTAGATAAAAAAGTTTGGCGTCACCCGGCCCTGCTTCCCTGTGCGGCTTGCTGCCCTGCAAGCTTCCTTACAGGGGAACGACTTTAGTCGTTTTCGCTCTCGCTCGGATAATCACGCAGCGGTACTAAGGCTGCAAAGAACGCAGCCTAAGGACCGGCGTGCTTATAACGCCCCTTACAGGAATCCTTGCAGGGCAGCAAGCCGCACAGGGAAGCAGGGCCGGGTGACGCCAAACTTTTTTATCTACACCCTTTTTCTTGTAATTCTCA